>CALXKD010000003.1 GCA_944388795.1 uncultured Clostridia bacterium | reverse complement strand
AAAACCTTTTTAATTTCAATACTTTCTGGGATTATAGGTGATTTATTTTTACCGTTCTGGAATGTTACTTCGGTGTGGACTGTGCTTTTACTAATTCCAAATCTTTTTGCTGCACCTCTTACTGTATCTTTTGAGTCTATGATATATTGTGCAAGTTCTGTTGCACGTTCTTCGATGGATATACCTTTCATTTATTCTAACTCCTTTTATTTAGAATACTTTTGTTTAATTGTATTCTGATATTTTATGAGTTAGAACTTTCTTTGTTTTTGTTCTGTTTTATTTTTCCTTCATCACTAATTCAGTCTTTTGGGATACAGTATGTCAATATTTAACTTTTTCTAAAGTCTCTTTTTTATTTTAATTTTGTTCTAAATTGTAATATTTTATCTTCTTTTATAATGCTTAATAATGAATTTTTCTAAGAAATATATAAGATATTAAATATTTTAATAAATAAAAAATTTATAAGATGAGTTTCTAATCTTATTATTAATAATAAAAAAACTCCAAGAGTTTTCTACTCTAAGATTTAAAGTTATTCAAATTATATCAATAAATAGTTTAAATATCAATAAAAATCTAAAAATATGAAGAAAAATTTGTGATGAAAATTAAATAAGAAAGAAAATACGAAAAAACAGAAAAGTTAATAATAACAATACTTTTACGAATTTTAGAATTTCCTAGAGTAGAAAACTCTAGGAAATTCATAAAAAAGGATTGAGTTTATATGATAAAAATATTATTTATAAGACATGCTGAATCAGAATACAGTAGAGATGGTATTTATGCAGGCAAAGTCGACTGTAATTTAACATCATCAGGATTAGAATCTGCAAAAAAATTTGGAAAAACATTAGATAATTCTTTTGATGCGATATATTGTTCTCCCTTAAAAAGAGCTAAACAAACATTAAATGCTATATTTCCAGAAGCACACCCTATTTACGATGAAAGAATAAGTGCAACTTCTATTGGAATATGGGAAAATCAAAAAAAGAGTTCATTGGATAAGCATTTAATAGAACTATTTCGAAAAGGGTTATATAACCCTCCAGGGGCAGAAACACATGCTGATGTAGATAAAAGAGTATGTTCTTTTGTAAAAGATTTATTCGAACAATATCAAAACAATGAAAAGATTTTAGTGATAACGCATAATGGTATCTTACGCTCTGTAGAAAGAAATTTTATAAAATCTGAGCAAAAATTAATATCTGATACCTTAAGAACCATAATATTAGATAATTCAAACTATGATTGGTATAAAAGTAAAGAAGAAGCTATAAAGTAATAAATATGCTAACTCATTATGTCTTTAATCACTTCTCCTGCTATTATCATACCAGCCACAGATGGTACAAATGATATACTAGCAGGAACTCTACTTTCTATTTCATGCTTTTTAGGTTCTTCTTTGGAATATAGAACCTTTAAGTGTTCTATTCCCATTTTCTTTACCTCTTTTCTAATAACCTTAGCTAAAGGGCATACTGAAGTCTTATATATATCTTCTATTTCAAATTGTGTTGGATCCAATTTGTTTCCTGTACCCATACAAGAAATGATTGGTATATTTTGTTCTTTAGCTCTCTTTATTAATTTTAACTTTGTTGTCACTGTATCTACTGCATCAACTACATAAGTAATTGTATTATCAATTAAAATTTCCTCTCCTCCTTGTATATCATCTGGTATATATGCTTCTACTTTCACATTGGGATTAATTGATAAAATTCTTTCCTTCATACATTCTATTTTTAGTTTTCCTATGTTAGATATTGTTGCATGTATTTGTCTATTTAAATTACTAGGAGATATTACATCATTATCTACAATAACTATATTTTCTACTCCGGCTCTAATAAGTCCCTCTACTGCAAAAGAACCCACACCGCCAATTCCATATATAATGATTTTTGTCTTTGACAATTTTTCTACATTCTCATCACCAATTAATAACGCTGTTCTTGCATTCCATTTTTCTTCCATTTACTTTTTTTCCTTTTCCTTGTTTATATTCATCATTTTCTCATATAATTTTTTTGAGTTCTCTTTTTGAATCTCTAATCTTCTATATGTTTTAGGTATATATACATTAAATATATTTCCTTCTTCAAATTCTAACTCTAATATATATTTCGAAGATTTTTCTTTTGTCCTATTCACCATAATTTTATCCATTTCCAATACATATCCTTTTTCAGTATATTCTTTTGTCTTTTTAGTTAGTTCAAAAAAATACATATATTGGTTATCAAAACATATTATATAGGTTGGTAGCTTTATGGATTTCTTCCACAAAACATATTTCTTTTTAATTGGTTGAATTTTTGCTATTAAAAATTCAACTCCTGTTATTTTATTGATTTTTAAAAATTCTTGAATATTTTCAGACTTCAATTTTTCAAATTCATATGGTTTTATTTTCTTTGTATTTTCAAAAAAGCTTTCTTTTTCTATATATTTCTCTTTCATTTTTTCTATTATCTTTTTATTGCTTAAATATCCTATAACAGCCCCTATGATATATGCAGATAACAACACCATATTAGGGGTTAAAACGATTAAATATCCTAACATATATATTAATATACTGATAATTCGGAAAACTTTATTAAAATTATCCTCTGTAAATTTTCCTATATATTTTTTGACAGTTGTCATGACAATTAAACTTCCTAAAAGCGGAGATAAAAAAAGGGTTATTAGTGCTGTTACAATTGATTTACTTGCTACCGTTAAATTAATTGTTAATATCATAAATATTTCAATAGCCACTAATAATAAGATGGCATAAATTATAAAAAATTTTCTTTGTGTTATTTGCTTCATACAATTCTCCTTTTATCATATTTTTTTCATTTTATAGTATTATACAACTTTTGTAAATATTTTTCTATCTTTTCGCCATGATTTCTTATTGCGAAATCTCCCTTCATATTATATAATACATTCATTAAAATGAACTATTTAAGGAGTTTTATATGTTAAGAATACAGAATATAAAAATACGAGAAAATATCTCTGATAAAGATCTAATTCATTTGGTGATAAAAAAATATCATATAGAGCGTTCTGATGTCATGGATTGGCATATTTTTAAAAAATCCATTGATGCTAGAAAAAAATCAGATGTTCACTTTCATTATACGATTGATATAGAGGTGAAAGATGAAAGTAAATATCCACATATCCATACCATCACCCCAATTGATATTGAACAAGAAATAAAAGCTTCATTAAATTCCCATGCTATACAAACCTTAAAATCAGAACCTTCTCCTGTTATTGTTGGAGCTGGTCCTGCTGGGCTATTTGCAGCTTTAACCTTTGTTCAAAACGGTATATGCCCTATTATTATTGAACAAGGAAAAACAGTTGAAGAAAGAAAAAAAGATGTAGATAATTTTTTAACTCATCAAAAACTAGATATCTCTTCAAATGTTCAATTTGGTGAAGGTGGTGCTGGTACTTTTTCTGATGGGAAATTAACGACAGGCATCCATAATCCTTTATGCCAAAAAGTATTGCAAGAATTTGTCAAATTTGGTGCTCCTGAAGAAATCTTATATTTATCTAAACCACATGTGGGTACTGATAAATTAATTTCTATTATAAAAAATATGCGAAATTATATATTATCAAAAGGTGGAAAGTTCTATTTTCATACAAAATTTATAGATTTTTCAGTAACCAATCAAAAAATCCAGTCTGTATTATTAAAAAATTTAGATAACCATACCACTTTTGAAATACCTACATCTAAACTTATCTTAGCTATTGGCCATAGCTCAAGAGATACATTTGAATTACTTTATAAAAATGGCATACAAATGGAGAAGAAAAATTTTTCTGTTGGTGTAAGAATCGAACATCTTCAAGAAGCTATTAATACTGCTCAATATGGAAAGCAAACAAAATTACATTTGCCACCTGCTGAATATAAATTAGCATATCATTCTCCTTCTGGGCGTTCTTGTTATACCTTTTGCATGTGTCCAGGTGGAACAGTTATTGCTTCTTCTAGTGAAGAACATACAATTGTTACAAATGGTATGAGTAACTATTTAAGAGATGGCATTAATGCTAATTCTGCATTATTAGTTAATGTTACACCTGAAGATTTTATAGATGCTTCTCCTTTAGCAGGTATGTATTTCCAAAAAGATTTAGAGGAAAAAGCATTTGTACTAGGAGGCTCTAACTATTATGCCCCTATTCAAAAAGTAGAAGATTTTTTACATCATCAAAAATCCTCTACCATCGGTTCTGTACTTCCTTCTTATTTACCTGGAACCACTTTATCTAACTTACATGATATTTTACCAGAATTTGTTTCTACTACTTTAAAAGAAGGAATTGTATATTTTGATAAAAAACTATCTGGATTTGCTAATCCAGATGCTATACTAACAGGTGTAGAAACGAGAAGCTCCTCTCCTGTAAAAATTCCTAGAAATGCTAATTTCTTATCAAATATAACAGGTATTTATCCTTGTGGTGAAGGTGCAGGATATGCAGGCGGTATTATGTCTGCTGCCGTTGATGGAATTCACACAAGCTTATCTATTTTAAGGACTATTGATTAGTCCTTATTTCTTTTACAATATTTGCTAAATTTTCAATTAAATACTCTACATCTTCTTTTGTATTATCCTCTCCAAAGGTTACTCTTAATGTTCCTTCCGCATATTCACTTGTTAATCCAATAGCTGTTAATACATGTGATGGTAAACTACTTCCAGATGAACAAGCACTTCCCGCCGAAGCACAGATTCCTTTTTCATCTAATTTCATTAACAATTCACTACCATTAACACCTTTAAACGATATATTGCTATTTCCTGGTAATCTCTCCTCCATACTTCCATTTATCTTTATATCTGGCACTTTGTCTTGTATTTCCTGCATATACATATCTCTGAACTTCTGTAATCGCTTAGCATGTATTTTCAAATCTCTTTTGGCAATTCTACATGCTTCTCCTAAACCAATCATTCCTGGTACATTTTCAGTTCCTGCTCGTTTATCTCTTTCTTGATGTCCGCCATCTATTAAATTTTTAAATTCTATATTTTTATTGACATATAAAGCACCTATTCCTTTTGGTGCTCCTATTTTATGACCTGATAGGGATAACATATCTATCTTCATTTTTTTTACATCAATTTCTACATTCCCACAAGCTTGAACAGCATCTGTATGAAATATAATTCCTTTTTCATGTGCTATCTCTCCTATTTTTTCTATTGGTTGTATGGTTCCAATTTCATTATTGGCAAACATAATACTAATTAATACTGTATCTTCTGTAATCGCATTATATAATTCTTCTACATTTACTCTTCCCTCTTCATCAACATTTAAATATGTTACTTTAAAGCCCTTTTCTTCTAATGTTTTACAAGTATTTAATATAGCATGATGCTCTATTTTTGTGGTTATAACATGCTTTCCTATACATTTATCTAAATACATAATGCCTTTTAAAGCAGTATTATCACTTTCTGTTCCTCCACTTGTAAAATAGATTTCATTTTTATCACAATTCACTAAATTAGCAACCTGCTTTCTTGCTTCTTCTACCCCTACTCTTGCCATTCTACCTAATTTATATAAAGATGAAGGATTTCCATATTCCTCCATAAAATAAGGAAACATTTTATCAAATACTTCCTTTCTCACTTTCGTTGTAGCTGCATTATCAAAATATCTTATTCTCATTTAATTCTCTCCTCTTAAAATCTTCTTATCCTATTTTATGCTATTACTCATTGATTATTTCTTTAATTTTTTGAATCTCCTTCATTGTGGCTTGATATCCATATTGATAACAACTATCTAATTTTTTTATATCTAAAAGTCCTGTTTTATCTGTTCCTATTGTTAAAATATAATCACTTTGTTTTAAATTTTCTTCTGAAATCTTATTGCCCATTAAATCAATCGCTCTCATAGCAATATCCATATAATTACTCGTGTCCGTTATATCATCTGCTTTAAAATTAACAGCTACTACTTTTTCAACACCTTGCTTTTTTACTTCTATCACTGGTACATTATTTAATGCACCGCCATCTAAAAATTTATGTTCTTTAAAATCACATGGGCAAAATACAGCTGGAAAACTACTACTTGCCCTTAGCGCTTTTCCTATACTGATATCCATTATATATTTCCCATAAACATTTTTTTCTTTTGGTATATGATTTGTGAAAATATATTCTTTTCCATTTTTTATATCCACAGCAGGTATGGATATTGGTATTTTATTAATTTGTGAAATTTGATATATTCCTTTTCTTTCAGCTAAAGTATTAAAAATTTCTTCTATTTCTTCTCCTTTTCTAAATCCTGTACTTTCTTTATTAAATATATGACTTATTTTCGAAATGGTTGGACTTATTCCCATACCAACAATTTGTTTTGCATATTTTTTAAACAATCTATAAATATCATCAGGACTATAACCTAGTACATATAGTCCTGCAATTAAAGCACCTGAACTCGTTCCGCCTATAGCTTCTATTTGTATCCCATTTTCCTCCAATGCCTTTAATACACCTGCATGTGCAATTCCTCTAATTCCACCACCTGATAAAGCAATTCCTAATTTCACATTTCCACCTTTTTTCTCATACATTTTATTTATAGTATTTACTTTTTAAATTAAATTTAATCATAAATGCAAAAAAAATAGATTCCATTTAGAATCTATTTTTCAAATTTTATTTTGTATAATAAAATTCTCCATATCCGTATACAACTTTATAATATTCTTTGATAAATTCTGGTTCTGTCTTTACATTAAATACATATGTTGGCTCTACAATTACTTTTCCCTCTGCATCAACTACGCCCCATTTTCCATCTTGTTCAATACCTGCATATCCATAAGAATTCAAATCTGTTGCTTTATCATATATATAATCCACAACAACATTTCCTGATTTATCTACAAATCCCCATTTTCCATCTTGTGATTTCGCATAAATTGAATTGTCTCCTAGTACCTCTGTATTTTGTTTTTCATTTCCATCTAAATCAAAATATTTCGTTTCTGTATCATTATATATTTTTACATAGTCATTTTCTGTGTCGATAATTGCATTTGACATATCACATAATTGTTTTAGATTTCTATCATAGATTTGTGCAGAATTATTTTCTGATAATCGAGTGACAATATAATTGGTTCCTTCTAATTTTTCTATCGAATCATATTTTATTTCTATAATTGGCTCTTCTTTATCATTAATAACCCCTACTTTTCCCCCAGTTACAGAAACAATAAAATAATTATCATATAAATAATCAATATAGGCATAATTTGCTGTTGTTAATTGATTTCCATCTTTATCTAGAATACTATATGCAGAGCCTTGTGCATTATCTATCTTTATCTTATAATTTTCATTTTCTGTTTCTAATATATACACCGTATTATCTACTTCTGCTTTTGTTCCATCTTTTTGATATACTTGTATATTTCCATCCACATCAGTAGCATATATATACATTCCTGTACTATCTATTTGTGTAAATTCGATTGGTATAATAATGTTTCCATCTATAGTTGCTACACCAAATCGTTTGGTTTTTTCTAATGTCAATGTTCCATTTTCACTATTGTATGCTATAGATTGATATTCATTTTTTATCACCTGTTCATTATTTTTAAACATACCATATTGTCCATTTTGTGCTGTAATTAAATACACATTAGCATCATCTTTTATATCTACTATCCTTGAAATCTCATTATATTCTGGTGTCAATATTACATTTCCATTAACATCTATATACCCATATCGATATCCATTTTCTGTTGTATTAGATACAATGTAACCTGCATTTTTATATCCAACATCTTCTGTTGTATAATTATCTACTGCTATTTGATCATATTCCGCCTTTACCAATTCATTTCCTTTATTATTGATAACTCCATATTTTCCTTCTTGTTTTACTAATAATTCACCCTCTTTATATGGTAATCCATCTATAGATTCATAAATTGGTTTTGCAATGGCTTCTCCTTCTAAATTCATTAAACCAATTTTCCCATCTTGCTCATATGTTAATACATTTTTTTCATACATTAGGTCACTTGCAATATTTTTTAATCTAATTGGTTGTATATTGCTATACTCTGTATATATTTGTTCTTGGTTTTGATTTAATACTTTTGTGTTTTCATCATTATAACATATAAATACTGCTTTTTCTGGGTTAGGAATGACGATATTGGTATATTCTGGATTAATAACAATATCTCCATTTTTATTGATAACCCCATAATTTCCCTCTTGTCTTAATATAAAATATTGATAATTCTCAATATTTACTTTTTGAATTTCATATTCTCTTCCATTTTTTTCAATTTGTTTGTATATAAACCATCCTGCGATAGCCATTATGATTAATAATATAACTACTAACATGATTATATATTTTTTCTTCATATAAATTCCCTACCTTATTCTTCATTTTCTGTTTCTTCTTCAGTTTCTATTATATTATTTTTACACGCTTTTACTTTTAATATTCTTTTATCTTCATATTCCTCTATTTTATAGGTTACTTTTTTCGTTTCTATTACTGGTTTTTCTTCATCCTCTGGTATTCTTCCTAATTCTTCTTGCAAGAAACCAGATATTGTATCATAATCTCCTTCTGGTATTTCTGCATCTAATAATTTATTTACATCATATATTGGTAAACTTCCCGCTAACATATACGTGTTTTCATCTATCTTTTCATATTCTTTTTCTTCTTTGTCATATTCATCATATATGTCACCAACTAGTTCTTCTAATATATCCTCCATAGTAACCAATCCTGCTGTTCCACCATACTCATCAACAATGATAGCTATTTGCATTTTGTTTTTTTGTAATTCCTTAAACACTTCATTAATCAATCGATTTTGTGATATGAAATAAGCTTCTTTTACTACATTTTTTACTTTAAAACTTTTTTTATTAATATTTTTTAAGACATCTTTTACATATAAGATTCCTTTTATTTCATCAATCGTTTCATCATATACAGGTATTCTACTATATCGATATTCTTCTTTTGATAATTCATCTAATAATTCTTCATTACTAATATTGATATCTACCGCAAAAATATCTTTTCTATGTCTCATAATTTCAGATACAGTTATATCATTAAATTCAAAAACATTATTGATTAATTCTTTTTCCTCTTCTTTGATGGTTCCTTTTTCTTCTCCTTGATTTACCATCATTTTAATTTCTTCCTCTGTAACAGTTTCTTCTTCATTTTCTCCAACACCAAACAATCTTGATATCGCATTTGTTACAACTGTTAATAATTTGACAAATGGTGCTGTCACAATTGAAATTCCTCTAATAACACCTATTGTTGCAAATGATATTTTTTCGTAATGTTTCATAGCCAATCTTTTTGGAACCAATTCTCCAAAAACCAATGTGAAGAATGATAAAATAATGGTTATAATGATAATCGATATACTTTTCCATACACCTATACTTACTGCAGGTATTAAGTCATTTAAAACAGGGGCTAACATATCTGCAAATGTTTCTGATGCAAAAGCACTTGATAAAAATCCTGCCAATGTAATTCCAATTTGGATAGTTGCTAAAAACTTACTTGGTTCTTTTAACATTTTTTCTATTTGCTTTGCTTTTTTATTTCCCTCTTTTGCTTGTTTTTCTATTTTAGCATCATTTAAAGATATAAATGCAATTTCACTTGCTGCAAAATATGCATTCAATAAAATCAATATGACTAATACAATTAACTGTGATAACATGAAAATACGCTCCCTTAATTTTATAATTATCGTTATTTTTAATATATTCTATCAAAGTTTGATTTTTTATTCAATAGTTTTAAATTTTTAATTCTATAAGAAAAAGGAAACTTTAAAAGTTTCCTTTTATTTCCTATTTTACATTCCTGTAATTGGTAATATTTTTTGATAACGGGCCTCCTTTTTATTCATTGTTTTGTCAATTTTAGGTTCTTCCTCTTTATGATTATTTACTGTTATGGTTACTTCTTCTTGTAATGCTATATTTACTTTAATCAGATTCTCATATATTTCATATCCATCTATCGTTCTTGCCTCTTTTATATAATATGTACCTGGAAGCAAATTTTCAATTTTCACCATACCATTTCCATCTGTTTGTAAATTACTATATATCACATTCTTATTTTCATCTAATAACTGAAATTCTACACCTTGTAATTTTTCTTTTGTTTCTTCGTCTTGCTTTACAATGACAATCTTGGTTTCATTTTTCGTATATGTATCTTGTATATTTCCGCTTCCATCTTCATATGTTGATGCTGTTAAAGCATAATCCTGTAAGCCTGAATTTGGTGCAGTTCCATATAAGACTGGTTTGGTTTCTACTTTTGTTTCTATTGTTATCTTTATTTTTTTATCTGCTGTCATACTTTTTATAGGTATCAATATTTTAAATATTTCATTTTGTGCGAATTCCGTTTTTGTATGATTATTTTCATCTGTTATTTTGATACCCTCTATTATTTCTCCATTCTCATCTGTCACATGAACCTTATAATTATCTATATTGGTTTTTGCATTTACTTTATATGTTTTAGATACATAATGTAGTTCTATAAGATCCTGCTCCCAATACTCTTGAAGTTTTTGAATATCTACTTGATTAGAAATCTGTACCTCACTTGAATTATTTGCATCATTTATAATCTTATACATAGCATTTAAGGTCCTTTGTCCAGCCTCTCCTATTGCTTCATAATCACTCAATTGATTTCCATGAATATAGCTATAAATAGCATGTTTTGTTGCTGTAAAAGCTTCTTTTTCATTTGCGACACCTAATTCTCCTATTGTTTTATATGGATAACCATTTGTTACAATTTTCCAAAGCATAACATCTTGTATAGCTCTATCAACTGAAACTGTATAACTTCCCACTTCAGCTCCTGGTTTTGTTTTATCTAAACAATAAGCAGGGTATCGTTTTCCTTCATTTTCATATTCAATATAGGTCGTTTTTACTATACTTCCTTTATATTTTAATAAACTTCCACAATCTCCTATTGCTTGAACATTTGCTGTATTCAAATTACTTGCTATGACTGAATTTGCAAAATTTAAGAAATTTAATAAAATAATTGCAAATACAATGCACACCACTTTTATGCCTTTTTTTATCTTATACAAATTATTTTCACATCCTTTTTTTATTTTTCTATTCCTTGTATACATCTTCTGTATTCTGGTTCATTTTCAACACAAGTAATTAATGTAATTATATTTTCTTCTGTATCTTCTAAATTACTCCAATCTGTATTTTTAATAATCTCATGTTTTGTGACTATATATGTTCTTTCTATATCTTTATATCTATATGTAATCTCATCTCCTTCTTTCAATTCTTTTATTCGACTAAAATAATTATGCTTATATCCTCTATTATGTGCTGCTAAACACACATTTCCTATATTTTTAGGACTTTCCTCAAAATGCCCTACATAATCTTCTAAGATTTCTTTTGTTGTTCCCTCTTGTATGGGTGCTTTTAATTCTATTTTTCCTATTTGAACATACCATTCATTATCAGTATTTTTCTTACTATCTTCCTCTAAAACTTGATTTGAATTAATTGAAATATTTTGAATTAAAGTTTGTTCTGATGTAAAATCAGCCTTGAATTTAATTTTATTGATTGAAAAATCTATATAATTTATCAAAAAATGTATACTTATATATACAATGATAGAAATAATAAAAGATATTATATTAATAAATTTACTGGTATATATTAGAATAAATACTCTCTCCTTAAAAAATCGTTTTCTAGTTTATTGGGTTTTGCATTCGAATAAAATTTTGATTAAATCTTTTAGATTTATAAATCTTTGAAATTAAAATAACATGCTATACATATATAGTAATACATTTTTTTCCATTTGTAAAGAAGTTTTCATCGCAAAATTCGACATTTATGAATGAGAAAAAGACTTAAAAATTATATTTTTAAGTCTAATTCAAAATAAAATTCTACACCATTATCTTTATTAATAACGCCATAATCATTTTTGTAATTACTCATAATGGCTTTTACAAACGATAATCCAATACCTGTTCCGCCATCCGCTCTATTTCTAGATTCATCCACTTTATAAAAACGATTCCAGATTCTAGTTAAATCTTCCTCTTTTATATTGATACCAGTATTAAATACTTTTATTCTAACTTTATTTTTTTCTACATTTACAACATTTTCTATGACGATACTTTTCTTTCCATCTACTTCTTCAACATGCTTGATAGCATTTGTTAAGTAATTAGTAATTACTTGCTCTATATAAAAATCATCCGCAAATACATTAATTTCTTCAGGAGATTTTAATTCTACTTCAACCTGTTTTTCTTCTAGCATTACCTTTGATTTTCTAATGACTTCTTTTTCTAATTCCACCACATTAAATTCTTTATCTGAAAATTCTCTTTTTCCATATTCTAGCTTCATTAGCTCTAATAATTGTTTTACCAGTTTATCCATTTTATTAGTTTCATCTAGAATAACTTCTGCATAAAATTTTCTATTTTCATCATCTGTATTTACATTTTCTAGCAAGCCTTCACTATATCCTTGTATTAAAGCAATTGGTGTTTTTAATTCATGAGATACATCTGATATAAAGCTTTTTCTCATTTCATCAATTTTAGATTTTTCCTCTATATCTCTTTCTAGTTCAATGTTTGTTCTTCTTAATTGTTTGATTGTACTTTCTAGTTTATCTGACATTTGATTGATACTTTTTCCCAAGTTATTAATCTCATCATCTGCATCTGTTATTCGATATTTATGACTAAAATCTAAATTTGCCATATTTTTTGCAATTGTATTTAATTCTAATATTGGCTCTGTAAATTTTCTACTTACAAAATTAACAATAACTGCTGATATTAAAATTGTAAATCCTGCTATTAAATATAGGAAATTATTCGATATTTTTACACTTTCCTCTATTGATGAAACAGGTATCCTAATATATAACAAATATCCATTATCTAATTTGGCAGATAACAAAATATATGATATCCCTGTTTTATTATCTCTCAATTTTCTAATAATAAATTCATCATTTTCTTCTAGCAATTCTCCTGCATTTATGGCATTTGTCATAGCGTTCATTTCTCCAAAAGTTGAAAGAAAATCTTTATTAGATGTAAATACATTTATATTTTCATCATCTTTTATCAAAATATCAAAGTTATTATTTACTGCCAGTTTTTCTAATTCTGAATCAATATCTATATTGGTAGGATTGTTATAATAATCATTAATGACAGTATATACATCTTTTAAATCTCTGGTTTTACTAAACAAATAAAATTGCCCAAATACAAAATTATTTACTAAAATTAAAAATAATATGATTAATAATATGACTAATGATAACATTAAAAATAATTTAACTCTTACAGATTTTAATGCATTTTTAATTTTTCCCATTTTTATTCCCATCCTTAGGTAAAACTATTTTACCTCAAATTTATATCCGACACCTCTCATTGTTTGAATATATTTTCCTTTTTTTCCTAATTTGTGTCTTATTTTCTTTATATGGCTATCAATTGTCCTAGAATCTCCATAATAATCATAATTCCATACATTATTTAATATTTTATCTCTTGATAAAGCAATATTCTCATTTTCTACTAAGTAAGTTAACAACTCATATTCTCTTAAACTTAATTCAATTGGTTTTCCATCTACTTTTACAGTTCTTCCCTCTTTATCAATCTCAATACCACCATAATCCTTCACTTCTTTTTCATCTTGATTGGTTCTTTTTAATATAGCCTCCACACGTGCCACTAAAATCTTAGGACTAAAAGGTTTAGAAATATATTCATCAACACCTAGTTCAAATCCAAACAATTCATCTTGTTCTTCTCCTCTTGCTGTTAGCATAATAATTGGTACTTTTGATTCTTGCCTAATTTGTCTTAATACTGACCAACCATCTAATTTTGGCATCATAACATCTAATAAAATAAGGCTAATTTTATTTTTATTTTCTTCAAATACTTCTAAGCCTTTTTCACCATCTTCTGCCTCTAATATACTATATCCTTTTGCTGCTAAAAAATCTTTTATTAATTTTCTCATCCTTTGTTCATCATCTACAACTAGAATACAATTGTTAAGCATATATATCACTCCTATTTTTTCTATTATTTTTATTATATATTATACATAGGTTTTATGTCTATATTGTGAACAAATTTTTTATTTTAATAAAAAACTACACTAAATATAAATAGTGTAGTCATCGATTTTAATTTTTAACATATACAGTTTTTGTATCATAAGCCAATTCAATATTTTGCTCTTTTAATATTTTCATGATTTTTATATTAATATCCTCTACTTCTTTTAAATAACTTGCATAATCCACTGAGTTGGTATATGTATAGATTAATATATTAATTCCATTATCTGTTATCTGATCAAATCTCACAATGATAGAGTCATCATAGACACTTTCTCTTTCTTGTAACATTTTTTCAATTCTTGCTTTTAGTAATTCCAATTTTTCTAAAGGCGTATTTAATTCTACACATAAATTTGTTTTATATCTTCTTTTTTCCATTTTACTCCAATTTGTTACAGAAGCATCTGCAATGATAGCATTTGGAATATTGACTAACGCATTTTCAAACGTTCTGATTCTAGTTGTTCTAAATGTAATATCTTCAATTGTTCCCTCATAATTATCCATCTCAATCCAATCGCCAACCACAAATGGTTTATCAATGAAAATAACCACTCCGCCAAATAAATTCTTAGCAGTATCTTGTGCGGCCAGTGTTACAATCACACCACCTAATCCTAAACCTGCAATTAATCCTGTTAAATTAATTTCTAATATGGCTAATACTAAAAATACAGCAATCACATAGATAAATACTCTTGTAACTTTTAATACAAATTCAAATACAGTATCATCCATTTTTTGGCTTAAACTTTTTCTTAATTTTTTTCCTAAAATGGTTTTTGAAGTAAAGCTATTAGCTAATCCTACCGCAACCTCTATAACACTAATAATTTTAAAGGCTTTTGTTACAATATCCATTACTTGATTATTAATTTGTAGTGGCACTCTTAAAAATACGATTGCTAAATAGATACCTAAAATGATAAAGAATACTTTTAATGGTTTAAAAAATGCACTTTCTTTTATTTCTTTTGCCTTTTTACTCTTTATTTTAAATATTCTAATAATCATATAGGAAAATGTACCACTTAATATTCTAAAAAATACAATAATTCCTATAGCTATAATAATATCTACAATTTGTATAGATGTTAGTCTATTCCAAAACACAACTAACTGCTCCATATTTTTCCTCCGTTATCAAGTTATTCATTTTTAATCTATCCCATGTAATCTCTTAATTTCTTACTTCTACTTGGATGTCTTAATTTTCTTAATGCCTTAGCTTCTATTTGTCTAATTCTCTCTCTGGTTACTTGAAATTCTCTTCCTACCTCTTCTAATGTTCTTGACTTTCCATCTTCCAATCCAAATCTTAATTTTAATACTTTTGCTTCTCTTGGTGTTAATGTATTCATTACCTCTTCTAATTGCTCTCTAAGCATTGTATATGCTGCTGAATCTTGAGGTGCTGGAGAATCATCATCTTGTATAAAATCACCTAAATGACTGTCATCCTCTTCTCCTATTGGAGTTTCTAATGATACTGGGTCTTGTGCTATTTTTTGTATTTCTATTACCTTTTCAACTGGTATTTCCATTTCAGCTGCAATTTCTTCTGGGGTTGGTTCTCTTCCTAATTGTTGTAATAGATGTCTAGAAGTTCTAATTAATTTGTTAATTGTTTCTACCATATGAACTGGTATTCTTATGGTTCTTGCTTGGTCTGCAATTGCTCTTGTAATGGCTTGTCTAATCCACCATGTAGCATACGTACTAAATTTGAATCCTTTTGTATAATCAAATTTTTCTACTGCTTTAATTAATCCCATATTTCCTTCTTGTATCAAATCTAGGAATAACATACCTCTTCCTACATATTTTTTGGCAATGCTGACAACTAATCTTAAATTTGATTCTGCTAATTTTTGTTTTGCTTCTTCATCTCCTTGTAATACTTTTTTAGCCAAATCTAATTCCTCGTCAAATGTTAATAATGGAATTCTTCCAATTTCTCTTAAATACATTCTTACAGGATCATCAACATTAATGCCTTCATAACTAGTATCTGTAATTTCATCTAATTTTAAATCTTCTACTTCTTTTAAGTCCTCAATATCTGGTTCTTCATCCATATCATCTTGTAGTAAATCCACACCCATTTCTTCAAAAGCATCAAATACTTTATCGATTTGATCTGGATTTACATCATCTAATTCAGATGCTAAATCACCATATGTGATTTTTCCTTTTTCTTTTGCTTTTTTTAATATGTTATTTACTTTTTCTTCTTTTAGTTTTTTTGTTTCTTCTGATTCTTCTAGATGTTCCTCTTTTTTTGATTGTTCTACTTCCTCTGCCTTCTTATGTGCTTTTTTTCTTACCTTTTCAATTTTTTCAATCTTTTCTTCTTGTTTTAATTCTTCCTGTTTTTTATCTTCTTGTTTTTTTTCTTCTTTTTTTGCCATTTTTTCTATTCACCCCTATCTCATTTTTGCTAACCTGATAATAATATCATTTAGCTCTTTTTCTAATTCTTTCTTTTGATTTTCTTCTGTTGGATTTTCTAATAATTCTAAAATTTCAAGCTTTCTTTCATTTAATTTATCCTTTTCATAGGTTTGTATAATATCGTCTATTGCTTTTTCTACATCATCAATTCCATAGTCTTCTGCCATTATCATAGTAATATGGTTTTGTTCCTCTTCTGATAAATTATCAATGATACTGCTTATATTACTATTTCCATTTTCAAATTCTTCATACAGTTTTCTAGCAATCTTATGATCTATATCATACTTAAAATCCTCTATTTTTATATTTTGTTTTATAATTTGATATATATTGACATCTCCTGAAAGCAATATTGCTAAAATAGTATTTTCTCTGCGTTTAACAGCTTCAGAAACAGTATCCTCATTTGTTTTTTCCAAATGCTTGATTACTGGTTTGGCTTTATTCAATATTTTTTCATCTACATTTTCTTTATATGTTAATTTATTGACCTCTGCATAGATTGCTTCTTTTGAAACATCATATTCTTTTGCTATTTTTTCTATATAAACTTCTCTTTCCATGCTATTGTCAATTTTTGCGATTAATTTTGCAATTTCATTTAAAAATTTTATTTTATCATTGGTACTATCTAAATTTAAAGATTGCCTTAATATTTTGACTTTAAATTCGATAACAGAAATAGCTTTGTCGACTAAATTTTGAAATCTTGCATTTCCATATTTAATAACATATTCATCAGGATCTTTTGCACCTTCCATTTGTAAGACACGAATATCACACCCCATATTTTGCAATATTTCCATCGCTCTTACTTTAGCAGTTTGTCCAGCCTCATCTGAATCATAACTTAATATAATTTGCTCTGTGTTGTTTCTTAGCAAATAGCCTTGTTGTTGGGTTAGTGCTGTTCCTAAAGAGGCAACCACATTATGAATATCTCTTTGATGAAGAGATACCACATCCATATATCCTTCTACGATAAGTAGTCTTTTTTTTATATCATACTTTTTGGCAACATTTAGTCCATATAGATGTCTTCCCTTACTATATACAACATTTTCAGGAGAATTTATATATTTAGGTTTTGAATCGTCTAACACTCTTCCTCCAAACGCAATCACTCTTCCTCTTACATCACATATAGGAAACATTAATCTGTTTCTATACCTATCAATATATTGTCCTCTTTCATTTTTATTCACTAAGCCAGACTCTAAAATTTCCCTATCTTCAAAGCCTTGTTTTTTTAGTTCCTTATATAATTCATCAAATTTTCCTGAAAATCCAATTTGAAAAGATTTTAATGTTTCATTTGATAATTTTCTTTTCTTTATGTATTCTTGAGCTATTTTAGACTCTGGTCTATACAAATTTTCATGATAATATTTTGCTGTAAATTCATTTACTTTATATACCTTTGTTTTTAAAGCCTCTTTTGCTGAATCTACATTATTTTCTAATGTTGGTAATTGTATATTGGCTCTTTCTGCTAAAAGTTGGACAGCCTCTACAAAATTGATGCCTTCAATCTTTGTCAAAAATGTAAATACATTTCCCCCAACACCACAACCAAAGCAATGAAATATTTGTTTTTCTGGAGATACTGAAAATGAAGGTGATTTTTCATTGTGAAAAGGACATAGCCCAAAATAATTTCTGCCACTTCTTTTTAGCCTTACATATTGTGATATCACATCTACAATATCATTAGACTGCCTTACATCATCAATGATTTCATCACTATATCTTGCCATTATTTACTCCTTTCCTAAAATATTTCAAATAACTATACATAATTATATTATTCGACGTATTTTACATAAATCCTTCTCTTTGTTCAAAAAAAATGTCCAATTGGGACATTTCCAATTGCACATTTTACTTTAATTATTCATTAACATGATTTTATTATCCATTCTATTCACAATTTTTGCATAATTAACTAATTCTTTGGAAGTTTTCTTGTTAACTTCTTTATCTGTTTTGTATTTCATCTTATGCTCTAGGCTAGCCCAGAAATCCATTGCCATTGTTCGTATTTGTACTTCTACTTTCACATATATGGTTTGTTTTGATAAAGTCACTGGTATTTTTATAATCATATGATAACTAGAATACCCACTTTCTTTTGGATGATTTACATAGTCTTTTTCTTTTTCAATCTGAATTCCTGGTAATTCTTCGATTAAATTTCTAATTTTAAATATGTCATCTTTTAACTGACATATAATTCTAACACCAGCTATGTCATTAATATTTTCTATCATTTCCTTGTATGTAAGTTCATAACCTTTTTTCTTCATTTTGTTTACAATACTATCTGGCTCTTTTATTCTTGTATTGATATGATCAATTAAATCATAGTTATAAAATACTTTAAATTCTTTTTGTAATATATTCATTTTTGTTTCTAATTCTGTAATGGCCATCTCATAAATTGCCATGATTTTTTCAAATGTATTCGTCTTTTCTTCTATTTTTTCATCATAACTTAAAAAGTTCTTCATCTCTACAATTCCTAATTCTTTGCCTTTATCTTTTTTCATATTTCATCACAACTCCTCATAGGATATTTATGTTTGTTCCTATTTAGTATATGCATATCCTATCCTAGAATTGTTTCTAAAACATATTTAAATTGTGTTTTTTTCATGAACTTATAAAATGGTAAAAAATAAAAGCCAAATTGGCTTTTATCTAGGCTCATCTCCCCATTCTGCTCTTTTTACTTTAGGTGTTTCTTCTCTGCTTGCTATTTTATATTTTGCGGTAGATTCATTTTCTTTATTTTCTCTTTCTTGTCTTTTTTCAATTGAACTATTAATTGCACGAAGATATTGTCCTCTATCCTTTACCTTCTTCTTGCTTAAATTTTCTATCAGCCCTGATTCAATACATTGTGCAACTGTATCCATCTCTCTAGTGCTTAAAGTTGATAACATACGAAGATATCTTCCTCTTTCTCCATCAGGTAAATCCCTTAAAGTGGAAATAAATTGATCAACAGTATACATATCTTGTTCTTGCTCTTTCAACCTATCTCTTATATTTCCTCGTGTTAAATCTGTTAGGCTAGGAGTGTATTTGCTTAAAAAATCCAAATACTTTTCAATTTCTTCATCTGTAAGATTTCCTAAATCAGATGGTGAAAACAAATCTACTGATTTTCCCTGTTCTTTCGCTTCTTTTGATGATTCCTGTGCTATTTTTTCTAAGAAAATATCTGTAACATATTCTTCATCAAATTTATTTTCCTCACCGTCTTTTAATAAACTAATATACTCTTCTTCAATTTTTTGAGGCATTTTTACTCTCATCATTTCATCTAATGGAATTATTTTCTCCATATTATACAAACTAATTGCACCATTACATTGATAATATGTTAATGCAAAATTTTTAGCAATCACTTTATATAATTCACGCTTAACATCATCTGTCATTTCCTCTCCTACTAAACTATTTTGTATTTTAGTAGATAGGATATCCTGTTGTTCAAATGTTTTTAGCGAGTTATATAATTTTACAAGTAATGTACACGCCCCCTCTTTCTGTGCCTCCTCATCCTCCAATGTGTGGGCTACTTCTATTGCAGCATTCTGTGATAAATTTGAATTTTCCATTACATACAATGTTGCAGCATCTGAAGCTCCCTTTGCTATTGTAGCTGCTACATTGGCTGAAACTTCTGGAGAATCCGTTGCTTTTCGTGCTGATTGATCTATAGCTCGTTGTGGAATTCGAGAATCCGCATTTACTCTTTTCATTATCGCATCGCTATCCTCTGGATATTCCTTCAATGCCCTTATAATCTTTTCTGCCTGTCTTTCTATTCGTTCTTCTGGTGTTAAATTTTGACCTTGTATTGGTTTTACAACTTCTTCTTCTACTATCTGCGCTACTGTTTTCTTTCCTAGAAACTTTTCTTGGAATCTTTTACCTATATCTTTTAAGCTCATTTACCTCTCTCCTATTTTACTTCTTTTCCATAATAACTATCTAATAAAATTTGTTTTATTTCTGATACTAGTGGTACTCTTGGGTTAGCTGTTGTACATTGATCTTCAAAAGCTCTATCTGCTAACATATCCACTTTTGATAAAAATTCTTGTTCATCAATTCCAGCATCTTTAAATGATTTTGGAATATTCATATGTTCATTCATTTCTTTAATTTTTTCAATTAAGCTACTAATTCCCTCTTCAACTGTTTTTGCTTTTAATCCTGCTTTTTTTGCTATTTCAGAATATTTTTTATCAGCAATGAAATATTCATATTTAGGGAATGAAACAAATTTTGTTGGTTTTGTAGCATTATATCTTACCACATATGGTAATAAAATTGCATTAATTCTTCCATGTGGTAAATGGAATTCTGCACCAATTTTATGTGCCATTGAGTGGTTAACTCCTAAAAAGGCATTTGTGAAAGCCATACCTGCAATTGTACTTGCATTATGCATTTTTTCACGAGCCACTTTATTGGTTCCATCATCATATGCTTGTTCTAAGTATTGGAATACTAATTCTACTGCTTTTTCAGCTAGTCCATCTGTATAATCTGATGCCATATTTGAAACATATGCTTCTAATGCATGTGTTAATACATCCATTCCTGTATCTGCTGTAATAGATTTTGGTAAACTCATAACTAAATCTGGATCTACGATTGCTACATCTGGTGTTAATTCATAATCTGCTAATGGATATTTTTTATTTTTCTCTTTATCTGTGATAACGGCAAATGATGTTACCTCTGAACCTGTACCTGATGTTGTTGGAATGGCTACCATTTGACATTTTTCTCCTAATTTAGGGAATTTATAGGTACGTTTTCTTATATCCATAAATTTCAATTTTAAACCTTCTGGATCTGCTTCTGGATGTTCATAGAATAGCCACATTCCTTTTGCTGCATCAATTGGACTTCCTCCTCCTAATGCAATAATGACATCTGGTTTGAAGTTTTTCATTGCTTCAACACCTTTCATGATGGTATCAAATGATGGGTCTGATTCTACTTCACTAAAGATTTCTGAATGCACATAATGTTGTCTATTTCTTAAGTGATACAAAATTTTATCTACATATCCTAATTTTACCATTCCTGGATCTGTTACTATAAATGCTCTTTCAATATTTGGCATTTTCTCTAAATAAGCAATTGAACCTGCTTCAAAATATATTTTTTCTGGAACTTTAAACCATTGCATATTAACCCTCCTATTTGCAACTCTTTTTATATTAATCAAGTTTACTGATGATACATTGGCTGTCGTTGAGTTTCCACCAAATGAACCACAACCTAATGTTAATGATGGCATGTTTGTATTATATATATCACCAATTGCTCCATGTGTTGATGGAGAGTTTACAATAATTCTTCCTGCCTTCATGGTTTCTGAAAATCTTAAAATTGTATCTTTATTTTCTGAATGAATAACAGCTGAATGTCCTAGTCCACCAAATTCTAGTAATTTTTCTGCTAATGGTATTCCTTCATCTTCATCTTTTACAACATAGTATGTTAATACTGGACTTAATTTTTCTTTTGAGAATGGATATTCTTTTCCAACTCCTGTTTCAGGTACAACGATTACTTTTGTATCTTCTGGAATTTCAAATCCAGCATCTTTGGCAATTGTATGAGGATATTGTCCTGGTACATGTGATTTTAATTTGTAATCTCCATTTTCTAATTTTTCAAACATACTATTCGCTAATTTTTCTTTTTCTTCTTTATTGACAAAATAGCAACCTGCTTTTTTCATTAATTCTTCAAATCTTTTTTGAATTTCTTTATCTATAATGACTGCTTGTTCTGATGCACAAATCATACCATTATCAAATGCTTTTGACATGACTAAATCATTTACTGATGTTTCTAATTTTGCTGTTTTATCAATATAGCATGGAACATTTCCAGGTCCTACACCTAATGCCGGTTTTCCACAAGAATAAGCGGATTTAACCATGCCTGTCCCACCTGTTGCTAAAATTAGATTGACATCTGGGTGATTCATTAATAATCTTGTAGCTGTAATACTTGGTTTTTCAATCCATAAAATACAATTTTCTGGTGCCCCTGCTTTTACAGCTGCATCTCTTAAAATTCTAGCCGCTTCCACACTACATTTTTGTGCAGATGGGTGAAAACCAAATATGATAACATTTCTCGTTTTTGCTGATATAATAGATTTAAACATGGTTGTTGATGTTGGATTTGTAACAGGTGTAACCCCTGCTATAATTCCGATTGGTTCTGCAATCTCTACATAATCATCTTCTACATTTTCATCTATAATACCGACTGTCTTTTCATATTTGATACTATGATATATATATTCTGTTGCAAACATATTCTTTGTAATCTTATCTTCATAGATACCTCTTTTAGTTTCTTCAACTGCCATTTTTGCTAATCTCATGTGATTTTCAAGACCTGCCATTGCCATTGCCTTTGTAATGTTATTTACTGTTTCTTGGTCTAATTTTAAATACTCTTGAGATGCTACTTTTGCTTTTTCTACTAAGTCATTAATCATTTGTTCAATTTCTTTTTCTTCATTTACGTTATCACTCATAAAAAAATCCTCCATTCATAGGTTATTTTACACAAATCCATTATATATGATTGGAATGAAATGTCAATAATAAAAAAGGGATATTTTTCAGTTTTAATAACATTTATCGACAAATACATAAAAAAGAAGGCGGGAAAGTACACTCTCCCGTCTTCTCACAGCTACCCTTATATTACTTTACTTATTTTACACCATATACCATCCTGTCTCTTACCTCTTTCTTTCTCAGCAGTCCTTGTCCAATTGCTTTTTCAGTTGCCAGGTATAAATCCTTATCACTTATCCCTAAATCGTACTTTATGGTGCCTTCTTCCACCATTTTTCCAGCCTTCAGAAGGTATGCATAAATTCTCCACTTATTTGAGATTGTGTAACGGCCCTCCATACCTTCATTAGGAATAAATACTTCATCTATAAATAACTGAATTAATTCAGTTATTTCTTTCTCTTGTGTATAAAAGCTATTTTTCAATTTTTCTACTGTAAAGGTTGTCTTTTTCGGAAACAGGAACATAAGTATGTCCTCATATTTTTCCTTACCAAAGCACTTTTTAATTTCCTCAATTTTTACTGGTACCGCCTGTTTTTTTACTGTTTTCGATATCTTCGGCGTTTCTTTCGGAATCTGCACAGCTTGAGCTGCAGCAGGTTTGGCCTTTTCTTCTGATGATTTGCCTACATTTTTATCAGTTTTTACTTCTTTAGTCGTTCCCGATATCTCCTGTGCTTCCGCTTCAGTTGCTACAGGTGCGGTACTTTCCACAGCCTCCACCAATTTATAGGCTTTATCCGTTCTTGTGATTAAACCTTCCTGTAACAATTTATACATGGCAGAGCTAGCCGCTGCATAAGAGCATCCTAACTTTTCAGAAAGGTCTTTAACCCTATACTCCTTTATAGGATTTTCCTGCATGAATCTTAAGATTTCATTACTCCGGCTGTTTTTCTTTCTCTTTACAGCCTTTACTTTCTGCTGTCCGCTTCCTACTTCAGTCGATTTTTTTACCAGATTACCAGATATTTCCTTATTTTCATCTGGTTTCTTCTCCTCCTGTGCTGGTGACATTTTGGCTAATGCCTCCATAATTACTTTCGTTTTCTCGAAGCAATTATCTTCTCTAACGATAATGTCGCCTTCCATTTGGATATCCATCCCCGGCAAAATTGCTTTGAGAAGATTTTTTTTATCCTCTTCTCCTGTTACCCGTATTGTGATTTGATAGCTCATTTAGGAATCCTCCTTTTTTAATCAGTGTTAATAAGTTACGTTGTTTCGCTGTTTTTACATCTTCCTTTCTTTAATAAAATTTTATTTTAAGCATCATATAACTAGTATGCAACTATGTTAACATACTTTATGTAACTTTTCAAGTCAAACCTTCTAAACGCTATAGATTTTTGCAATAAAAAAACACATTTAGTTTACAATTCTAAATGTGTTTTCTTCTATTTATATAAATAATCTTGCGGATTAACATGTTCTCCATTTACTCTAATTTCTAAATGTAAATGTGGTCCTGTTGAATTTCCTGTCGAACCAACAGCAGCAATAACATCTCCAGCTTTCACAGTATCTCCTTTTTTCACATACATTTTACTTGTATGTGCATACCAAGTTTCTACACCATTTCCATGGTCAACTTTTACTAAGTTTCCATAAGATCCATTATAACTTGCAGCTGTTACTGTACCATCTGCTATAACTTTTATAGCTGTACCTTGTACTGCAGAAATATCTAATCCAGTATGTGTTGATTTTCTTATACTACTTCTAACACCATATCTTGAAGTAATCCTTCCCTCTATTGGTGTTACTGCTAATTTTATGCCATTAATACTTGGTAATGCGTTCCATCTTTCTTCTTCTTCCTTTTGTTGTTCAATTTCTTCTATAGCTGTCTGTACTGTTTCTTGAACATTTGCCTTTGCTACTTCTAAATCTGATGTATTTGCTTCTTCTTCATTTTGTGTATATTTTTCTACAATACTTAAATCAATATCTTCACTATTATTTTGTTCTTTTATTTCATTTATCAATTCCTCTGCTTCTTCACTTGTATCTACTTTTTCAACAACTGTTTCTTGTACTGCTATCTCATAGTACTTATACGTAACTGTAACTTCCTCTTTTAATTCTTCTACTAATGTTTTGTCCTCTGTATCTTCTGCTCTATTTACTAATTTTAACTCATATTCTGGTTCATCATTTAATTGAATATCTTCAATTGTTTTGCTTGTATTTTCTGTAATCTCCTCTTTTAATGTTTCTTCTAAAGCTTGCTTATTTTCTACATATCCAATTTCTTCCCCAGAAATACTTACTTTATACATTGGTTTATATTTTATTAATATAATCGCGATTATGATACCCAAAGCTATAATTGTAATGTTAAAAAATTTCAGAAACTCTTTTGTGTAAAATTTTAGTTTCTTTTTTAAAATAAAATCCACTCTCCTTTTTATGTTTTTTACGCGACTAATCTATATTATACTATATATTCTGGCTTTTTTCAAACTTTGTATACATAATTTAGGATAAAAAAACAAAATTATTCATAATTTTTAAAATTTTCTCTTTTCCACTAGCACTTTTTCTCTTAAAATCTCTTTTTTACTTAATTTTTCTTAATTTTACATATATTTCTAATTTTCTATCTCATATCTTAGCTTTTATTTGTAAAATCTTGACTTTTTTACTTTATTATTATATAGTATGTTCGTAGACTATATGGTAAACATATACTTTGTATTTGTTTTGCAATAAAAAATTAGGAAGGTGATATATATGGCATTAGATTATACAATTATTGGGCAAAGAATTAAACAAGCCAGGCTTGCAAAAAACTATACACAAGAAGAATTGTCTGAAAAAATAGATGTTTCTGTTGCTTTTTTAAGTAGAGTTGAAAGAGGTAATTCTCATATCAATTTAAAAAGATTAACACAAATTTGCAATTTATTAGATGTTTCAGAAGGCTATATTTTAAGTGGTACTTCTAGTGATTCAGAAAATTATCTATCTAAAGAATTTTCTGACTTATTAAAAAGTTGCCCAGCACATAAGCAAAGATTAATTTATAAAATTGCAAAAATCATTGCAGAAGCTGAATAAATTTGTATGAAAACCAATATTTAAAAATATTGGTTTTTTGTTGCATTTACAACAGCTTTTTTCTATTTTTATGAATATGATTATTTTGCAATTAATACTATAGATAAATTGCTCTATTAAAAAACAAAAGATAATTTTGTAATTTCAAGAATTTTATTGTCGTTTTTGATTGATTATATTTTATGAATATGGTATTATATTATGTGGTCAAAATGATAATAATAATGAAAAAAGAAAAAAATTAAATAAATTATCTTTATCATCATTATTAATTGTATTTAATTTTATTTCTTAATTAAGGAGGGTTTTTAAAATTATGAAATTTGAACAATGGGATGGATTTGAAAAAGGTGATTGGCAAAGTGAAATTAATGTAAGAGATTTCATTCAAAGAAACTATACACCTTATGAAGGAGATGCAACATTTTTGGCTGGACCTACAGAAAAAACAACAAAATTGTGGGACGAAGTACTAGAACTTTACAAAAAAGAAAAAGCTTCTAAAGGCGGTGTACTAGATATAGACACGAAAACTATTTCAAGTGTCAATAGTCATGAAGCTGGATATATTGATAAGGACTTAGAAGAAATCGTAGGACTTCAAACAGATGCTCCACTAAAAAGAGCTATTATGCCTTATGGAGGAATTCGTATCGTTGAAAAAGCTTGTGCGGCTTATGATAGAAAAGTAGATGATGAAGTGGAAGAAATTTTCCACAATTACAGAAAAACACATAATGATGGTGTATTTAGTGTATATACTCCAGACATCAGAGCTGCTAGAAGTGCTCACTTACTTACTGGATTACCAGATGGATATGGTAGAGGAAGAATTATTGGTGATTACAGAAGAGTTGCCCTTTATGGTGTTGATGTATTAATTGAAGAAAAGAAAAAAGATTTAGTAATATTAGATGATGACTGTATGACTGAAGATGTCATTCGTGAAAGAGAAGAAATCAGTGAGCAAATCAAATCTTTAAATGATTTAAAAGCAATGGCTTCAAAATATGGTTTTGATATTTCTAGACCTGCAAGCAACAGTAAGGAAGCTGTCCAATGGTTATACTTTGGATATTTAGGTGCTGTAAAATCTCAAGATGGTGCTGCAATGAGTCTTGGTAGAACTTCTACTTTCCTAGATATCTATTTTGAAAGAGATTTAGAAAATGGAACAATCACTGAAGAAGAAGTTCAAGAAATTATGGATCATTTTGTTATGAAATTAAGATTAGTTCGTTTCTTGAGAACACCTGAATACAACGAATTATTCAGTGGTGACCCAGTATGGGTAACAGAAAGTATTGGTGGTATGGGAATTGATGGAAGAACTTTAGTTACAAAGAACTCTTTTAGAATTCTTCATACACTAGAAAACTTAGGACCAGCTCCAGAACCAAACTTAACTGTTTTATGGTCTGTAAATTTACCAGATGGATTTAAAAGATATACAACAGATTTATCTATCAAAACATCTTCTATTCAATATGAAAGTGATGATTTAATGAGAATTACATTAGGAGATGACTATGGAATTGCTTGTTGTGTTTCTCCAATGAAAATTGGTAAACAAATGCAATTCTTTGGTGCAAGAGCAAACTTAGCAAAAACTTTACTATATGCTATCAATGGTGGTAGAGATGAAATGTCTGGAAAACAAATTACTCCAAAATTTGCTCCAATTACTTCTGAATATTTAGATTATGATGAGGTTATGGAGAAATTCAATCAAATGATGGATTATGTAGCTAAAATTTATATTAAAGCACTAAACGCTATCCACTATATGCATGACAAATATTGTTATGAAGCAATTGAAATGGCGCTTCATGATAAAGATATTATCAGAACAATGGCTTGTGGTATTGCTGGTTTATCTGTTGTTGCCGATTCACTTTCTGCAATTAAATATGCAAAAGTAAAAGTTATCAGAGATGAAACTGGACTAGCTACTGATTATGAAATAGAAGGAGATTTTCCTAAATTTGGTAATGATGATGAAAGAGTAGATAGTATTGCTGTTGATATTGTAAAAACATTTATGAATAAATTAAGAAGATATCCAACTTATAGAAATTCTAAACATACATTATCTATTCTTACTATCACATCAAATGTTGTTTATGGTAAAGCAACTGGAAATACACCTGATGGAAGAAGAATGGGTGCTCCATTCGGACCTGGTGCAAATCCATTACATGGAAGAGATGTAAATGGAGCTTTAGCTGTTATGAACTCTATTGCAAAATTACCTTTTGATTATGCAGAAGACGGAATTTCATATACATTCTCAATTACACCAAAAACATTAGGAAAAGATGAAGATACAAGAATTACAAACTTAGTCAATATGTTAGATGGATATTTCAAACAAACAGGACATCATATTAATGTTAATGTTTTTGATAGAAGTTTATTAATTGATGCCATGGAACATCCAGAAAATTATCCTCAATTAACCATTAGAGTTTCTGGATATGCTGTAAACTTCACAAAATTAACAAGAGAACAACAATTAGATGTTATTAATAGAACAATTCATGAAAGAATTTAGTAATACAATATAAAGGGATTTCAAGATTTTTCTTAAAATCCCTTTTATAAAGTAATTATTTACTACAAATAGAAAGAGGAAGCTTATGGAAGAAGAAAAAGATTTAAGATATTATGCAAAAGTACATTCAATCGAAACCTTTGGTGCTGTTGATGGTCCAGGAATTCGTTTTGTATTATTTCTTCAAGGATGTCATTTACAATGTAAATATTGTCATAATCGTGATACTTGGGATATGAAAGAAGGAAAATATCAATCTGTTGATGATATCTATAATATGATTTTAAAATATAAAAATTATATCACTCCAAATGGTGGTGTGACTGTTTCAGGTGGAGAACCTTTATTACAAGTAAAGTTTTTAATTGAATTATTTACAAAATTAAAAAAGAAAAAAATTCATACTTGTATTGATACTTCTGGGATGGTAGCTTTAACAGATGATATTAAACACTTATTAACCCTAACAGATTTAGTTCTACTAGATATTAAACACATTGATAGTGAAAAATGCAAAGATTTAGTTGGATTTGATAATAAACTAGAATTAGCATTTGCTAAATATTTAAGTGAAAATAATATCCCTATTTGGATTAGACAAGTGTTAGTACCTGGGTATACAGATGATGAAAAAGATTTACGAAAACTAAAAGACTTTATTTCTACTCTGAATACAGTTGAAAAGGTAGAAATTTTGCCATATCACAGTATTGGTAAATATAAATGGACAAAACTAGGTTTAAAATATGATTTAGACAATATTAAAGATGCCACTAGTGATGATGTAAAACGTGCAAAAGCAATCTTAGGTATAAGTTAAAAAGAAAGAGAATTTTCATTCTCTTTCTTTTCTATTTTATAGAATTTTACATTCCTAATAATTTTAATTCTACATTTTCCATTTTATATTTTCCATCTACTAATTTAAAATCTACTAATGTATCCTCTAGTGTTTCTTTATTTTGTCTTAAATCCGTTGTAAAATATAATTTGATTTGTGGAATTTCTAATTTATTTTTTACAATTTCTTTGAAGGATTCTGCCATATGTTTTTCATCCTCACAAATTAATATCAATTGTGGCATTGCTGCAAATCCAGAATCTCCTGGAACATAGTTTTCATAGAATTCTTTATATAATCTCATTCTTTCAACTAATTTTTTCTCCCAGTCAGGTTCTCTTCTGATAACTTCAAAAACAAATTGAATTGATTTTCCATTTTTCGTAAGTTTAACAGCTCCACCACTTGCTTTAAATAGCTTTCCTGATACTTTTGCAGTAATGGCTGGTTTTACAATATAACTATCAAATGCTTTTACTTTTCTTAAGTAAGCAATTAATGTTTGATTTCCAGCTAATCTCTTTTTAATCATTGGTACTGGTTTTGTATTATCAGATGGTTGCCATTTACAATCAATTTCCTTAGAATTTAATAAATATTTTCCCATCTTCTCTAAGCAGTAAATTCTATAAATTCCTTTACCCTCATCAGAAGTAAAGTAATATCTTGTTAAAATTTTAGATTTAACTAGTTGATCTAGCTTGTTATTTAATTTGTCTTGTGACTTAGGATCAATTCCTTTGATTTCTAACATTTGATATAACTGTCTTGATGTAATAAATTCAAATTCATTTACTAAGTCTAAAATTGCAAAATGGATTTCATTAATATGTCCAATATTAATCTTATGTACGATTTGATTCATTGACACATACCCATCTTTTCCATCGAAAGTTTTAATTTCACCTTCTCTGATAGCAAATGGAGATACTTGTGCCTTGATTTCATTATCTTCTACCATTTTTGTTTTCCCCCTTATAAATTTAGAATTATCTATATTTTTTAATAATAAACCACATTATTGTTCAATCAACAATTTGACTTTTTTCTTTTCTTTATCTATTTTTTTGATATATACATTGACTTTTTGTCCATATTCATATCCTTCAGTATATTCTGCCATTCCTACTAAGTTCGGTGTTAGTTCTATAAATATACCATTCTTATTTTTCTCAGTTTCTCTGATAATGCCTTTTACCTTCATCCCTGTAGAAAATTTTTCAGCATTCTCTTCCCACGTTCCTAGTGTTTCTTTGTATGACAAATTCACTTTTCCTGTATATCTATCTATAGATTTTATCACAACATTTACTTTTTGTCCAATTTTTAGCCTTTCATATGGTGTTTTTATTCTTGCAACAGACAAATCTTCTATATGTGCTAGTCCAACAATGCCTCCACCAATTTCTATAAAAGCTCCATATGGTCTAATATTTTTTACAATTCCTGTCACACTCTGACCAATCTGCATATTATTTTTTATATATTGTAAAACTTCCTGTTGTACACTTTTTCTAGATAATAACACTGTATTATCATTTTCAATATTTTCTACTTTAAATTGTACATATTTATGTACTTTTCCTGTACATAATCTCTCGTCTGGAACACCCTCTCCAATATTTTCTACTTCACATCTTGGAATAATTCCCTCTATTTTATTACCTAAATGAATATGTAAATTACATTGTTCATCACAGCTTTGCACAATTCCTTGTATTGTTTTATTCTCCTGTTGATATTCTTGTATCTTTTGTAAACTCAAATTTTCTATTTCTTCATTCCAACCTTCTGGCACAAATCGAAATGTATTCATTTGTTTTCTCCTTTATCTTACGTGTTTTAGTTATTATATAGTTTATTAAAAAATTTTTCAATCCCTTTTTTAGATTTTTATTAAAGAACTTATAGTTATATCATACTCTCACTAACGGTTTGAAAGAAATTTAATTAAAATAACTACTAATTTCTTCTAATCCCTCAAAATGTTTTTGCCTACAAATGTCATATACAACAATAGCAACTGAATTAGATAAATTTAATGACCTCAAATGTGGTCTCATAGGAATTCGAATTGTTTTATCTATATATTTTTGTAAAATATCTTCTGGCAATCCTTTTGTTTCTTTTCCAAATAGTACAAAAATTTCTTCCATATTTTTAAAATCTGGTTCAGAATACACATGTTTTCCCTTTGTTGTTACAAAAAACATATTATGCTCTTCTGGCTGATATGTATTTAAAAATTCTTTAAAAGATATATGTTCTTCTATATCTAACTTGTCCCAATAATCCAATCCTGCTCTTTTGACTGCTTTTTCTGAAATGCTAAATCCCAAAGGATGTACCAAATGCAATTTAGCACCAATTGCTGCGCAAGTTCTTGCGATATTTCCTGTATTTTGAGGTATTTCTGGTTCCACTAATACAACATGTAATTTCATTTTCATTTCTCCTTTTTACTCTTTCATTTATTCTATCCCTAGTAAACTATTGGAACATTTCGATATATCTCAATGTTCCAATTTTTGTCTTACATATTCATATAATATAATTCCTGTTGCAACTGAAGCATTTAAGCTTTCTGTTTTTCCAAGCATTGGGATTTTTACTTTTTTATCTGCTAGTTTTTGTATTTTTTCTTCTACTCCATTTGCTTCATTTCCAATGACAATGACCTTTTTCTTGTAATCTATATCATAGATACTATTTTTCGTTTGTAATGATGTGACAACAATTTCAAATTTGTGTTTTTTAATCTCTTTAAGTGTTTTCTCTAAATCTTCACATTCTATGATTTTTACTCGGAATATAGCCCCCATTGTTGAACGTACCACTTTAGGATTATAGCTGTCAGCTGTTCCTTTTGATACAAATATTTGATTAATTCCTATACTATCTACAGTCCTTAAAATCGTTCCTAAATTTCCTGGATCTTGAATATCATCTAAGGCTACTATGATGTCTTGGTTATAATCAATTTCTTCACTACCAGCAACTGCTGACTTCATTGCATTTTTTTCTACAATAGCCAATATTCCTTGTGGATTTGTGACATCTGTTAAACTTTCAAATAACTTACTTGTAACATAAACACATTCTTGTTTGGCAATTTCATACATAAGCTCTTTTGGAATATTAGATGTTTTTTCACAATCATCACAAATAACGACTTGTTTAATATTTGCTTTTTCATTGATGGCCTCTTCTATAATTTTGATACCTTCAATGATATATTCATTATTCAAGTCTCTATATTTCTTATCTTTTAGTTTTTTAATGTGTTTGATAAATTCATTATCTTTACTTGATATTACTTGCATAAATGCCTCCGATTTTATCTATACAATTATTTTTTTAAATTCTATTTACTTTATACCATTTTATGATATAATATAAATAGAAGTAAGGAGACCACTGTAAAATAGTGGCTACCATCTATATAGTGTAATACCACACCCCGATGGCGAAATCAAGGGTGTGGCTTTTTTTATTTATCGCTCATTAATAATATGATTGTTATTATTAAGGCAATACTTACTATGATAAAACATATATTAGAAAAAATTAAAATATGTAATAATTTAATTAATATATTTACCATATAGCATCACCTCCTCATCTTTTGGAATTAGAGATGATAGCCACTATTCCCTGTTTACTCTCTTACTTCATATAAAATTATATGATACTATTACGCACAAAGTCAACAGTTTATTTTAATTTTAAAGTAAATTTTTTATTGTTCCTTTTTATATCCATATAATTAATTATGAAACAAACTCTCTATATATAATTTCCATTTTTATAAATTTTATTATATTTCTATTTCATTTCAATCAATTCATATTCAGAACTTCCCAATCCAATTTTTTCTCCATGTTCAATTTGACTTTCCCAATTGGTATCTGGATGATTGATATGGAAATGGTCATGTCCTTCCACTTTTTTCTTTATATTTTCTCCTAATGCACTATTTTGAAATACTTCTTGTTTATTCACTAAATCTGCACAAGCTTTATCTAATGCAACCATGTCAAATGATGCTAACATACCAATGTTTGGAACAATTGGTGCATCATTTTCTGCATGACAATCACAATTTGGTGAAACATCACAAATTAAGCTAATATGAAATTGTGGTCTATCTTTTACAACTGCTAATGCATATTCTGCCATCTTTTTATTTAAAATATCCGCTGCTTCGTCATTTGGTGATTTAATAGCATCAAAATTACAAATTCCAATACATCTACCACATCCAACACATTTATTATGGTCGATAACTGCTTTTCCTTCTTCATTATATGAAATAGCGCCATGTGCACAAATTTTAATACATTGTTTACATTTTTTACATTTCTCTAAAAGAACTTCTGGTTTGCCACTACTATGCATTTCCATTTTTCCAGCTCTTGAACCACAACCCATTCCAATATTTTTAATAGCTCCACCAAATCCTGTTCCTTCATGTCCTTTGAAATGGTTTAGAGATATGACAATATCTGCATCCATAATGGCTCTTCCGATTTTGGCAGTTTTAACATATTCTTGATTAATGTCTACATATGCCTCATCTGTTCCTTTTAGTCCATCTGCAATAATCACATGACAACCTGTTGAAAATGGACTAAATCCATTCACATATGCTGCATCTAAATGGTCAATAGCATTTTTTCTTCCGCCAACATATAAGGTATTGCAATCTGTTAAAAATGGTTTTCCTCCTAATTCTTTGACAGCATCTGCAACTACTTTTGCATAATTAGGTCTTAAATATGCTAGGTTTCCCGGTTCACCAAAATGAATTTTGATGGCTACATATTTATTTTGAAAATCAATATTTTCAATTCCTGCTTTTTTCATTAATTTTTCTAGTTTTTGTAATAAGTTATATCCTGGTCTTGCTCTAAAGTCTGTAAAATATACTTTTGATTTTTCCATGTTTTTCCCTCTTTCTTTATTTTATTATACTGATATTTTTAGATGAATTTATTCCTATTTTTATTTTTAACTCTGCCATTACTCTGTCATTACTCTGTCAATTTATATTTTTTGTTTGGGGTATTTTCAGTATTTCCAACACTTTCAATAGTTTTATTATCAACAAACTTTTTTAATATTCTTCTAACAGTTCTATCCGATATTTTAGTTTGTTCAATAATATCTTTTGCACCAATAATAACATTTTCTTTTATACATTTTAATATTTTAGCTTCATTTTCAGAAAGTAATAATATAGACTTATCTTTCATTTCTTTTGAATTATTCATTTCATCTATTGTATTATTAATCATTTTCAACATAAATTCTATAAATTCTGTTGAATTTCCTGCATTATTACAATTTTGAATAGCTGTATAATATTCTTCTTGATTTTTCTTTATCATACTTTCAATAGGTAAATATGTAAATGCTTTTTCCCAATGTGAAAGAATTACTGTTTGCCACAACCTTGCGGTTCTTCCATTTCCATCATGAAATGGATGTATAAATACAAATTCATAATGAAATATAGAGGATAAAATAAGTGGATTTATTTTATCTTTAACTTCATTCATCCAATTAAATAAATTATCCATTAAGCTAGGTACTAATTTATGTGGTGGGCAAGTAAAAATACATATATCTCCATCATAAACACCCTCGCCATGATTTCTAAATTTACCTGCATCCTTTTCAATTAAAAAAGTTAGTATTCCGTGTATCTTTTTTAAATCTTCTACTGAATAAGGATTTACTTTATCAATTTGTTCGTAAGCTTTATATGCATTTTTTACTTCTTGAATGTCCTTTTGCTCCCCGAATTACAGGTTTTCCATTGATTACATCTTCGACTTGAAATAATGATAATTGATTATTTTCTATCGTCAAAGAAGAATGTATTGACCTTATTCTTGATTTTCTTCTTAACTCTGGATATCTATTTAAACTTTCAAAATAATTCGCTTCACCTATTTTTTTCATTATATCTGATACATAATTTAACATTTTATCAGTAATTGTATATGGTGGATAATTTATTTCCATTTAAAACCTCCATTCATATATGCATTTTATCTTACATATGTCTATTTTTATTAAATTCATTGTGCAAATTTATGTGATTTTATTATGCAAGTTTTTTATGGTTTCGTTGTGCATATTTTTAGAATGAACAATTTGGCACATCCTTAATGTTCATAAATATGATCACGTATAGTACATATACATAAAAAAACAACCATACTTTGATTTTGTATGATTGTATTTTATAACTTTTTTTTAGTTTTAGCAATATATTTACATATATATTCGATATCTTTTTAACCCCTTTGACTTTTATGTCAAATATGGTATAATAAGTTCACAAATACATTGTAATCCAGTATCTTGAATACTGCATAGTAATGTAATCCAGCCAAAAGTATCAAACTTTTGGCTGAAAATTTAATAACTCCAAATTATTAGTTTTTTCACTTAATAATTTGGAATTCTTAATTCTAACTATTGCTTATTATGATTGCTTATCATAAATCATTTCTTTATCCTCTTCTTTTTTGTATTTCGTTAATGTCTTCAAAAACTCTGTTACATCATTTAAAATTTTCATTTCATTATCTGTCCCAATCTCTAATGTAATCATAGGTTTAATACCTGCTGAAAATTTTAATTTATTTCCATATTCTTTTACAAGTTTTGCGACATCATAAGGAAATTCAGATTCTTCAAATGTAAATACAACAGCCGTTTTCTTGCTTGCAATTTTTGATATGTTTAATGCTTTTGCTAAATATTTGATTCTTGCAATATCAATTAAGTTTTCTAATTCTGCTGGCATATTACCAAATCTGTCAATAAGTTCATCAATAATATTTTGGATATCTTCTTCATCTTTACACAAAGCAATATCTTGATAAATTTCAATTTTTTGATTGGCATCTGAGATATAGTCATCTGGAATATAGCTGGTGACATTTAAGTCTATTTGGATATCGACTTCTGGTTTTACTTCAATACCTTTCATTTCTTTGATAACTTCATCTAACAAGTTACAATAGGTATCATATCCTACTTGTTCTAAATGTCCTGATTGAATCTCTCCAAGTAAACTTCCTGCTCCTCTGATTTCTAAGTCACGCATCGCAATTTTAAATCCTGATCCAAACTCTGTAAATTCTTTTATAGCTTTTAATCTCTTATCTGCCACTTCTGATAATAATTTATCTCGTTTATAGGTAATATATGCATAAGCTTGCCTGTCACTTCTTCCCACTCTTCCTCGTATTTGATATAACTGTGCTAATCCCATTCTATCTGCATTTTCAACAATAATGGTATTCGCATTTGGAATATCAATTCCAGATTCTAAAATCGTTGTACAAACCAATACATTTGACTTTTTCTGGATAAAATCATTCATGATTTCTTCAATCTGATTTCCTGACATTTGTCCATGTGCATAAGAAACTTCTGCCTCTGACACAAGTCTTGATATTTCATCCGCTTTTTGTTGGATATTTTCCACATTATTAAAGATGTAAAATACTTGCCCATCTCTTTCTAATTCCTTCGTAATTGCTTCTTTTATCACTTCTCTATCATATTCTAATACATAAGTTTGTACAGGTCTCCTGTTATGAGGTGGTTCATAGATAACAGACATATCTCTTACTCCCACAATAGACATGTGTAAAGTTCTTGGGATTGGTGTTGCTGTCATCGTTAATACATCTACATTGGTTTTGTATTGTTTTATCTTTTCTTTATCTTTTACACCAAATCTATGCTCTTCATCAATAATTAATAAGCCTAAATCCTTAAATTCTACATCTTTACTAAGAATTCTATGGGTTCCTATCACAACATCTACTTCTCCTAATTTCAACCCTTTGATGACTTCTTTTTGATATTTTGCAGATTTAAATCTGTTCAATATCTCTACTTTGATTGGATAATCCTTCATTCTTTCTTTAAATTCTTGATATTGTTGTTCTGCTAAAACGGTTGTAGGTGCTAAATAGGCTACTTGCTTTTGGTCCATAACGGCTTTAAACGCTGCTCTTATGGCCACTTCTGTTTTACCATATCCAACATCACCACATAGTAATCTATCCATTGGTTTAGGATTTTCCATATCCTTTTTGACCTCTTCAATACAACGTAATTGGTCATCTGTTTCTTGATATGGAAATTTTGCTTCAAATTCATTTTGCCAAGGCGTATCTTTACTAAAAGCAAACCCTTGCGATTTTTCTCTTTTGGCATATAACTCGATTAATTCTGTCGCTACTTCTCTTAAGTTTTTCTTAACTCTTGTTTTGGTATTTTCCCATTCTTTGCTACCTAATCGATTGATTTTTGGATTAATTTTATCTCCACCAACATATTTTCGAATCATATCCATTTGATTTGTTGGTACATACAAAATATCATCATTTTTGTATTTGATTTTGATATAGTCCTTAATCGTTCCATCTGCTTTAATGGTATTGACACCAATATAGATACCAATCCCATAGGTTTTATGAACCACATAATCTCCTATTTTTAAATCCGCAAATACAACCTTTTCTCCTTCTGCATAAGCAGAATGGACAGCTTTTCTTTTTCTCTTTTCTCCACTAATTAATTCATCTGCTGAAATGACCAATTGATTAATTTCATAATTTTCAAAACCTGCAGATATTTTTCCAATTCCAATAGTAACGACTTTTTCTACTGTTTTTACGACAATGGTTTTGTCTAGTTTTTCTTCTATCTTACAAATAATTTCTTCTTTTTCTAATATTTCCTTTAGTTTTTTCGCCTTTTCCTTATTCTCAACTAATACATATACACTCTTTTTTTGCTTTAAGGCTTCTTTTAATTCTTCAAATAAATTTTCAATCTCACTTTTATAGAAATTGACTTCTCTATATTCAAAAACATATTTTTCTGCTTGCTTATTGGTCACGCTATCTTGTTTTTCTAAATAGATTACATTTCTTTTTCCATTTTCTAAAATATCTTCGATTTCTTCATATTCAATCGTATCCTCTAAACTTTGTGGAATCATTTTTTCTTTTTCCACTAAAGCATTGATTAGATTTTTTCTATCTTGTTTAATATTTTCTGTTCTTTGCTCTATTTTTCTTTCTTCATCTAATGCGATAATATATTTTTCAGATAGGTAGTCCAATAATGTAGAGGAGTTTGTATAAAAGCAATCAAAATATTTATCAATTTTACTGATATAGTTTCCACCTATAATTTGCTCTATATCTTCTTCTACGATTTCTTTTTGTTTTTCATTGACACTTAAATTTCTAATATTTTTACATACTTGTTCTATAGATTGTTCTAATACGTATTCATGTGCTGGATAAATTTCTACTTTTTCTAAAGCATTAATTGATCTTTGGCTAACAATAGCAAAATTTCTAATAGAATCTACTTCATCTCCCCAAAATTCAATTCTCACACCGATTTTGTCAGAAACAGAAATATCTAAAATACCACCTCTAATACTAAATTGTCCTCTTCCCTCTATTAAATCACATCTCACATATCCTAGACTTACTAAAGTTTTCTTTATATCCTCTAATGAATAGATATCGCCTACTTTGAAATGTAACAAGTTTTTGAATAATACATCTTTTGGTGGTAATTTTTGCATTAGAGCTTCTATCGTTGTTACTATGATTGGATTTCTTTTTTCTTTGATTTTACTTAGAACTTCAATTCTTTCATAAGGTAAGTCTTTACTTTCTGCAATATAGTCATAAGTTACAATTTCCTTTTTGTGAAAGATGTCTCCCTTATCCATAAATGCTTTTATATTCTCTGATATTTGTTTTGCTTGAATTTCATTATATGTAACAATTAGAATTGGTCTTTTCGCATATTCATTGATACTAGCTAATAACTCTATCATTCCCACGCCAGTTAAGCCCGATAACATAATCGGACTTTTTTCATTTTCTATTTGATTTACCAATGTTACAAACTTCCCGAGATTTTCCAAGCTCTCCTAAAATAGTATTCATTTTCTTCTCCTTGTTTGTTTGATTTCTATATTATACTACTTTTTTTAGAAAATATAAATAGTTTTAGTAATATATTTTTCTTTTTTAACAATATGTATATCTCATCAAATGCCTATATTTATTGAATTTTCAGTCATTTTGTGGTATAATAAATATGCTACAAGATAACACAAAGCATAAGTAAAGAGGGAGTTCTTCCCTCGAAAAAAAGGAGGTAAATTTTTATGCTAGAATCACTTAAATGCACAGGGATGAATGCCCGGCTGACCCCTGAGGTGTATGAACTCTATAAGGAAGAAATATCTGCATTTGAAGAAAGTTGGAAACAGTCTCTTCATTACCTGGAAACTTGCAATTTCTCTTTTATCGGAGGAATTGACGACAATCATATTCCAAGTCCATACTGTCAGTACGACTATTCTCATATAATCTATGATTATCGTGAGTGTAGGGAAGTAAAAGATAGCAAGTCTGTACCTGCTGGGTATAAAACAATGCTTGACGGTGGTACGGTTCCGTGTGCGTTAATGTCTATTTTAGACTATTTATGCATTTCTTCTATTCCACTGGAATATGTAGGAAAGAAATTAGTAGAGAATGGTTATCGCACTGAGGATAATGGCACATTATGGATTGCCTTTGATAAGGCATTAGAGCAATTATTTGGAGTGCGTACATGGATTCAACGTTCAGTTTTTGAACTCTGTGAATCGGTAACTCTTGAACGTCCCGTAATTGCACTGGTTCCGGCTGCTTGGTTACATGATTTTCCAGCTATGAAAACTCGTGAATGCATTATTGTTTGGCGATTAGAGGAAAAAAAGGCTGTCATCACAACTACTTCTGCTCATTCAGCAAAGAAAGTAGATCTTTATGAACTTTTAAAGAATATTAAAAGAGCTTGGGCTTGTCAGCGTATTAACTAACCTCTAAACGGATAGCCTCTCCATGCTGGAGAGGCTTTTCCCAATGTTAATCATATTTATTTTCATTACTTTTTATTTACACTTTTTTCTTAATTATTCCTTGATTGTGTCCTATATAAATTCTCATATAAGCATAAATATAAAAGTATCGCATATAATAAGAAAGTATATAAAAACATAAAGATTACTATATATGTATGATATAAAGGAGAATTTTATTATGAATGATTACCCATTTATCCCCTATTATAATTTTGAAACAGTTTGTAAACAACAACCTATTACTTTTCCTCCCCAACATCAGTCTGTACAACCAGGAATAGAAAACCAAATGAATCCACTTCCTATTTTTGATAATCAAAATTATATACCAAGTGGAAAACTTCAAGGGAAAGTTGCTATCATTTCTGGTGGTGATAGTGGTATCGGTAGAGCAGTTGCTGTTTTATTTGCAAAAGAGGGTTGTGATATTGTCATTGCTTACTTAAATGAACATGAAGATGCCAATTATACAAAGGAAGTCATTGAATATTATGGTAGAAAATGTTTATTAATTGCCTGTGATTTACGAAAAGAAGAAAGTTCTACACAAGTCATCAATGAAACTCTAAAAACTTTTGGAAAGGTAGATATCTTAGTGAATAATTGTGGTGTACAATTTCCACAAAATAGTATATTAGATATATCCTCAGAACAATTAAAAAACACATTTGAAACTAATATTTTTTCATTTTTTTATTTAACAAAATCCGTTCTTCCTTATTTAGAAGCAAATGCTAGTATTATTAATACTTCTTCTATTACCGCTTTTGCTGGAAAGAAAAATTTAATTGATTACTCTTCTACCAAAGGTGCAATTACTGTATTTACAAAGTCTTTAGCTTTATCTTTAGCAGATAATAAAATAAGAGTTAATGCCGTTGCACCAGGTCCTATTTGGACTCCACTCATTCCTGCTTCTTTTACAGCAGAAGAAGTTTCTATTTTTGGTACAGAAACTCCGTTAAAAAGAGCAGGTCAACCTTTTGAACTTGCCCCTGCTTATTTATATTTAGCTTCTGATGATTCTCGCTATGTCACTGGTCAAATCATTCATGTTAATGGTGGTACCATTGTTTAAATTTTATTAGTATATTTTTAATGAAAATTTATCTAGCTAAACTTTTTAATGCAAACAGTCAACTAAGCTGTATAGCCGACTATTTGCATTTTTTACATTTTAACAACTAGTTTATTAAATTTACTGTTAATATAATTTTCTAATTTTATCATAAATTCTTCTGGTTTGATTTCTTTTTTGGCTACCATATCTAGCCCTTTTTCCCAACTAGCTGTTAATTTCGGATTTAACATATCTGGCATAGATTGCATAACAATGTCATAGATATATTCTCCTTTTTGACTTGGTGTAATAATCTGCGTTTTATTATTAATTTCTATGTAATTTATTTTTTCTAATTTTTTAATAATTTCTCCTCTTGTTGCACTTGTTCCAATTCCAGCACCTTTTATTTGCTCTCTTAATTCCTCTTCTTCTATTAATTTTCCTGCATTTTCCATAGCTAGAATAATAGAACCTGAATTATATCTGTTTGGTGGTGAGGTTTCTGCTTCTTTAATTTCAAAATTCTTAATTAATACTTCTTGTCCTTTTTTTAGTTTCTTTAATATTTCTAAGTCTGCTGATTTATTTTCACCATTTTTGTTTTCTTCCTCTTTGTTTTCCACATCTTGCTCACCATTTGTGGATTTTTTCTTTTTATTTTCATGTCTATCTACAGGTTTTAAAATTTCTAAAAATCCTTGATTAATACAAACTCTTCCACTTGTTGTGAAGGTTTCTTTTTTCTCTTTATCTATTTCCACTTCAATTGTTAATTGTATTTTATTATATTCTGCTGGTGGATAAAAAATGGCTAAGAAACGTTTTACAATCACCAAATAAATATCTTTTTGTAATTGTGGTAAACTATTAAAATTTTCGTACCCTTGTCCTGTTGGAATAATGGCATAGTGGTCTGTGATTTTACTATCATTCACATATTTTGTTTTTGCTAAATTCGTAGAATATTTTTCTTCTACCATTTTTTTAATATATCCTTGTATCTCTTCATCTTTACAACCTTTTGCAATTCCATTTAAATTTTTATTAATTTCCTTGCTAACTGCTGTTGATAATACTCTCGCATCTGTTCTAGGATAGGTAACCAATTTCTTTTCATATAGATTTTGGATAATCTCCAATGTTTCATCTGGTTTGATTTTAAATCGTTTGGTACACTCATTTTGAATTTCTGCTAAGTTGAATAATAATGGTGCATTTTCTTTTTGTTTTGATTTTTTTAACTCTGTTATGACCGCTTTTTTATTACTTAGACTGACAATAAATTCTTTTGCATCCCTTTCTTTTTTAAATCCTGTTTCATTGTATAACTTAGGAGATTCCCATACAGTAGATTTTTCTGTTGCTTTCCAATCTGCTTTAAAAGAAGCTTGCTCCTCTCCAAATTCTCCCATAATTTTATAATACTTTGTTTTGACAAAATTTCGAATTTCTCTTTCACGAGATACAACCATTCCTAATACACAAGTCATAACTCTTCCCACAGAAATAGAAGCTCTATCTTCATGAATATTTTGTGCCAATCTTCTTCCAAATATGATAGATAATAGTCTAGAAAAATTAATTCCAATTAAATAATCTTCCTTTGCTCTTAAATAAGCACTATCTGACAAACTATCATATTCTGACATATCTTTTGCTTCACGGATGCCTCTTAGAATTTCTTCCTCTGTTTGAGAATCTATCCATACTCTTTTCATTTTTGCCTTTGGATTTGGCTTTGCCATCATAAACACAAGCCTTTGTATATATTCTCCTTCTCTTCCAGAGTCTCCTGCATTATATATTTCCTCTACATCTTCCCTTTGTAACAATTGTTGCACAATATTAAATTGATTTTGCACCTGTGGTATAATTTCATATTTCCACTCTTCTGGAATAAATGGTAAAGTATCTAATCTCCAAAATTTTAATTTTTCATCATATTTTTCAGGATAACTCATGGTAACTAAATGACCTACACACCATGTAATAATCCAATCATTGGATTCTAAATATCCATTTTTTCTACTAGTTGTAATTTTTAATGCTTTTGCAAATTCCATTGCTACAGATGGTTTCTCTGTTATGATTAATTTTTTGCTCAATGTGATCATCCTTTTATTTTTTCTTCTACATATTGATTTAAAAATTCTTGCATTTTTTGCATTTTTTGTTTTGTTTCTTCATTTCTAAAATCAAATTTTTGAAATAATTGATTTATATATTTTTCATTCCATATAATTTCAAAAGATGCTTGATAATTAATATCAAATAAAAATGCAAGCAGAATTATCATTTCTTGTAACTTTCCCTTTTTCTTGAAATGATTTCTATTAATTGTTTTCTTTTCATAAATTTTAGACAAAATCTCATCATCAACAATTGAATAATTAATGTTTTCTATCTCTTTTTCTTGATAAAAAATATTTATCATTTCATAGAAAATATCTAATTTATCTGCATCTCTTATGATTTTACAAAACATTTCTTGGTTTGGATTTAGTCCTTTTTCTATTTTATATTTATTATGATTTTTTATTGCTACATAAATGATGTCTTTGTATTTCTCATCCTCTATATATGTTTTTATATAATCATCTTTCTTTAAGATTGCTACACCTAAATCTCCATGGTCAATACTTTCTCTATCTCGAAATGTACCATATTTAGTAAATTGTTCAAATCTGGCTATATCATGTAGTAATCCTATTAGTGTTGCTATTTGTATTTCTTCATCACTTAACTTCATTTTCTGAGCTATTTGTCTAGACAAATCTCCAACTCTTAAAGAATGTAATTGTTTTCTTTTTAAAAGACTATCTTGTATATTAAATCTTTCAGAATATTTTATAAATTCCTTTTCTGCCTTATCTAAATCTATCATTTTGATTGATTCATCCTCTCTTATATATTTCCTTAATCACTTAGTGCTTTCATATATTTTACCACTTTATCATATATATTTTTATACTGCTCCATAGTCTTTTGATTATGAAATTCAAATCGATTATATATGGTTTCCATATATTTTTTTTCTTTCACAAGTTGAATACTATCTGGAAAATTAAAATCAAAAATATATGCAAAATGTCCTACTAAGCTATCTACGCTTGATTTCTTTTTTCCATAATCTATTTTTCCTTTTTCCATAAAATCTTTATATATTTCTTCACTAATGATATCATCTGATAAATCCGCCTTTTCCCAAGCAGTTTCCTTTTTTTCATATGTTAATATATACAATATATCTATTTTATCACTATCTCTAATAATTTTTGTATGTAATAATTCCTGTGTTGTTAAATCATCTGGTATATCTGCTGCATCTTTATTATGATTTAAAATTGCCTTTTTAATAATCTCATCATATTGTGTATCTTTTACAAAATTTCTAATGATTCCATCTTTTGGATTAAATAAAACATGTACACCAAATTCTCCATGATTAACACTTTTTCTATCATTAAATGTATTAAATCTTTTAATTTGTTCAAATCTTCCTATATCATGAAGTAGACCAATTAATTCTGCTAATGTTTCATCTTCTTTATTTAACTCTAGCTTTATTGCCAATTTTTTTGCAATTTGTGATACTCTTTCTATATGCTCCACTTTTAATTTTATTTTATCATTTTTTATATCATAATTTTTTACATATTCTGCAAATGCTTTTTTAGCCATTAACATATCAATCATGTTTTTCACCTCATCTTGCATTCTATCATTTTTTATTTTTTATTTCAAGTTAAAATCCCCTTGCTATAAATTGTCTGAATATCTAGCAAATCTTTATGAATTCGTAATTTTCTCTTGAATCTGCTACCTTTTTGTTATATAATACGGGTTATATAACATTTGAAAGGACGGATTAGAAGCATGAGTTATAACTTTAAAGAAATTGAAAAAAAGTGGCAAGATAAATGGTATGCTGAAGGAACATTTAATGCTAAAGATGACTTCACAATGAAAAAATGGTTTGGATTAATCGAATTTCCATATCCATCAGGTCAAGGTCTTCACGTAGGACATCCTAGAAGTTATACTGCATTAGATATCATTGCAAGAAAAAGAAGAATGCAAGGATATAATGTATTATTTCCTATTGGATTTGATGCTTTTGGGTTACCTGCTGAAAACTATGCCATTAAAAATCATATTCATCCTAAAATTACTACTGAGAAAAATGTTAACCATTTTAGAGAACAATTAAAATCAATTGGTTTTTCTTTTGATTGGTCAAGAGAAATTAACACTACTGATCCAAGCTATTATAAATGGACACAATGGATATTTATTCAATTATACAAACATGGATTGGCATACAAAGCAACAATGCCTATTAACTTCTGTACAGGTTGTAAAGTAGGACTTGCTAATGAAGAAGTTGTCAACGGTGTTTGTGAAAGATGTGGAAGTCCAGTTGTTCAAAAAGAAAAAAGTCAATGGATGTTAAGAATTACAAAATATGCACAAAGATTAATTGATGATTTAGATGATGTAGATTATTTAGATAAAATTAAAGCACAACAAAAAAATTGGATTGGTCGTTCTGAAGGTGCAGAAGTTACTTTTAAAATTGCTGATTCTGATGAAACTTTAACAGTCTATACTACAAGACCAGATACTTTATTTGGTGCTACATATATGGTTGTTGCTCCTGAACATCATATAATTGACAAACTTTCTGATAGAATTACCAATATGGATGAAATTGAAGAATATAAACATCAAGCTTCTTTAAAATCTGATTTTGAAAGATCAGAACTAAATAAAGAAAAAACTGGTTGTGAAATAAAAGGAATTAAAGCCATTAATCCATTAACAAATGAAGAAATTCCTATCTGGATTTCTGATTATGTTCTAATCACTTATGGTACAGGTGCGATTATGGCTGTACCTGGACACGATACACGTGACCATGAATTTGCAAAAAAATTCCATTTACCAATTGTTCAAGTTATTAAACCTGCCCATGAAACAATGGAATGTGATATTGATAAAGAGGCTTTTACAGATGTAGAAACTGGTATATTAATCAATTCCGGATTTTTAGATGATCTACCAGTTGTAGAAGCTAAGAAAAAAGTAATTAGCTTTTTAGAAGATCATCACATTGGTAAAAAACAAGTAAATTATAAATTACGTGATTGGGTATTTTCTAGACAACGTTATTGGGGAGAACCAATCCCTATGATTTATTGTGAAAAATGTGGTTGGGTTCCTGTTCCAGAAGAAGAATTACCTCTAAAATTACCTGATGTTGAAGATTATGAACCAGGTGAAAATGGAGAATCTCCTCTTGCAAGACATACAGAGTGGGTAAATACCACTTGTCCTCATTGTGGTGGAAAAGCCAAAAGAGAAACAGATACAATGCCTCAGTGGGCTGGTTCTTCTTGGTATTATCTAAGATATATGGATGCACACAATGATAAAGCATTAGCTTCAAAAGAAGCATTAGAATACTGGTCACCTGTTGATTGGTATAATGGTGGTATGGAACACACAACACTTCACTTACTATATTCAAGATTTTGGCATAAATTCTTATATGATATAGGTGTTGTTCCAACAAAAGAGCCATATCAAAAACGTACTTCTCATGGAATGATTCTTGGAAGCAATGGAGAAAAAATGTCTAAATCTAAAGGTAATGTTGTAAATCCAGATGACATTGTTAATGAATTTGGGGCAGATGCTTTTAGAGTTTATGAAATGTTTATGGGACCTTTTGATCAAACAGCTCCATGGTCTATGGAAAGTATTAGAGGTTGTGCAAAATTCTTAGATAGAGTTTGGAATCTTCAAAATTTATTAGTAGATGGTGAAGAATATTCTCCAAAATTTGAAAAAGCAATGCATAGAGCTATTAAAAAAGTTTCTAATGATATTGAAGAAATGAAATTTAATACAGCTGTTTCAACCTTTATGACTTTAGTAAATGATTTTTATAAAGAAAAGAAAATTAATAAAGCAGAACTTAAAACCTTTTTACAATTGCTAAATCCTTTTGCACCACATATGACAGAAGAACTTTGGCAAACTGTATTAGGTGGTACAGAAATGTTAGCATATATGGAATGGCCTACATATGATGAAGAAAAAACAATTGCTGATGAAATTACTTTACCTATTCAATTTAATGGTAAATTAAAAGCAACTATTACGATTTCTTTAGATGAAGAAGAAGAAAATGTTAAAGCAAAGGTACATGAAGCAGTTTGTGATAAATTGGAAAATAAAACGATTGTAAAAGAAATTTATGTTAAAAATAAAATTTATAATATTGTTGTGAAATAATTGATTTATAAAAGCCTATTAGTTATAAAAGCACACTAATAGGCTTTTATGTATTTTGAATTTTTGAATTTAAAATATAAATTTGATGATCATGTCTTTCTAACATTTTTTCACATTTCGTAATTCTTTTATTTTGTTCTTCAATTTTTTCTGTATTTACTTTAAATGCATCAAACAAAACTGCTAATTTTTCACCATGTTCAACTTCGATTCTAGCAACAGATCCACTAATATTACGTAATTCTTGCTTGATTTCTGGTATTTCCTTTAAAATTTCTTTAATTTGCGATATATCTTGTTGCATTGTAGGTATTAATTTTTCTTTGATTTCTGGTATCTCTTCTAATTGCTTTTTTATTTCTGGTATTTCTTCCAGTTGCTTTTTAATTTTTGGTATTTCTTCTAATTGTTTTTTCATTTTTGGTATTTCTTCCAGTTGCTTTTTCATTTTTGGTATTTCTTCCAGTTGCTTTTTCATTTTTGGTATTTCTTCTAATTGTTTTTTCATTTTTGGTATTTCTTCCAATTGCTTTTTCATTTCTGGTATATCTTTTACTTTGTCTTTTGTTTCTTGTAATTCTTCATATATTTTTAAAAGTAACTCTCGATTTGTGTTACTCATTCTTTCCCTCCTTTCTTTTTTTGCTATTATATATTCTAAAATCTATCATGTCAATAAAAACTTTTCGACAAAGTTCTACACTTGCATTGTTTCTTAAAAAACTTTTTTATCTTTATTCTTCTTATAAACAATTGTCATTAAACTGTAAAGAATATTTAATCATATTGAAATATTCTTCACCATTTCTTATAGTATAATATGGTTAGATAATTATATACTAAGGAGAATTAGAATGAGTATTAAATCTGATTTAAAAAAAGATGGCATTGAAGTAACACAAAAATTAGATACACTAAAAATCAATTCAATTGCGAAAAATATTGCTTCAAAATTATGTCAAACCTTTCCTTCATATGGCTTAAACGAAAATGAACTATTTATAAAGTTATCTAGATTAGATATGTATAAAGCTAAAATGCCTGAGGGAATGGCTGAAGCAAATTATTATTATAAAAATACATCCATTTATTTCAATGAACATATACCCGAAGAAGATATGGAAGAATTTGCTATTCACGAATGTATTCATTATTTACAAGAAGTAAAAGATAAAAGAAATTATTTATTAAGAATGGGATTATGTGATTATACAGAATTTAAAATCTATGGCTTAGGATTAAATGAAGCGGCTGTCCAATTAATGTCTTCAAAAGTCATTGGTATTCCCAAAGACTACGTAAAATATTTTGGAATTAGTTTTGAAACGATAAGTCCTTCTTATTATCCTTTAGAATGCTGTTTAGTAAATCAATTAGCCTTTATTGTAGGTGAAGATGTTTTATTTAAAAGTACATTAAATAGTGACGATAACTTTAAAATAAAATTCTCTGAATTGACTTCACAAAAAGATTTTATGGCTATTCAAAACGCAATTGATGATATTTTATTTGCAGAAGAAGACATTATTAAATTAAACAATAAAATTGCTTTAATTGATGATAGAAACAAAAAAGTCGATGATATGGTAAAAAAGATTGACGATTTAAAAGAAAAAATTAAAATAACTTTTTTAAGGACACAAAATCTAATCATTTCTAGTTATTTTGATAAAGCTTTTTCAAAAATAACCAATTTAGAAGAATTAGAAAATTATAGAAAAAAATTATATGATATGAAATCTTATTTAGGTTTCTCTGAAGGCTATACTTTTTTCAATGATTACTATGTTGAAAAAATGTCTCAATTAGAGCATAAATATAATATACTAGAAAATGGTGGTATTGAAACAGCTATCAATATAAAACCTAAAAATGAAAGTAAGATTATGACCTTATTTAAAGCAATTAAACGAATTCTTCTAGGTAGATCTTCTGAAACTGAAAATAATGATATTTAAATAAACACACTTTAGTAAATATATAATATATTTCGCTAAAGTGCGTTTTTCTTATATATGCTTCATTATATTTTTTGCAGCTTCTCTTCCTGAATTTGCAGCCCATGCCACTGTTCCCTTGATTCCTGCTAAATCTCCTCCTGCATAAACTTTAGGATTAGAGGTTTTATATTCCTCATCTACCTGTATGTTTCCCCATTTATTTAAATCTAATCCTAAGTCTTTTACATATACTTGTGGTTTTGAACCTAATGCCATAACAATATAATCAACATCTACTTGATAATTGCTATTTTCAATATTAACAGGAGATAATCTACTGTCTCCTTCTTTTTGAATTAACTTTGTCTTTATTAATTCTACTTTTTCTACTTTCTCATTTCCTAATATTTTTACAATATTATTTTGAAAAGCAAATTGAACGCCTTCATTTTTTGCATCTTGTATTTCCTTCTTTTCTGCTGGCATTTGTTCTTCTGCTCTTCTATAGACAACTGTTACCTCTTTTGCCCCCAATTTATTAATGGTTCTGGCACAATCCATTGCTACATTTCCTCCACCTGTAACAATCACTTTTTTTCCTTTATAATCGGGATGTAAATTGTATTCTAATAATTCATTTCCTCCATAAACACCTTTTAACTCTTCTCCTTCAACACCCATCTTAGAAGAAACATTAGCACCAATACTTAAAAATATCGCATCATATTTATTTTCTATATCTTTTAAAGTAAAGTCTTTTCCTATTTCTTGATTATATTTTACATCTATTCCCAAATCTAGAATATCTTTTACTGTATTTTCTACAATCTCTTTTGGTAGTCTAAAATCTGGTATTCCAAACATTAATAATCCACCTAAATAGTCATATTTTTCATAGATAGTAACCTGTATACCTTCTTTGGCCAAAAAAGCCGCACAGGTTAATCCTGCTGGTCCTCCTCCAATAATCGCTACCCTTTTATCTTTTTTTTCTATTCTTTCATAACAATCTGTTAAATGATATCCTAATTCATGTGCTTTATCAAATGTATAAGCTTCTAATTCTCCTATAGAAACAGGATCTCCCTTTATTCCTCTTACACAAGAACCTTGACATTGTTTTTCATGAGGACAAATTCTACCACATACACCTGGTAAAACAGTAGCTTCTGATAAAATTTTATATGCTTCAAAATATGCCTCTTTTTTTAAGGCCTGTATAAAGTCTGGTATATGATTATTTAATGGACAACCTTTTAAAGAACAAGGTTTTACTTTACAATTCAAACAATAATTTACTTTTTCTTCAATTTCTTTTATCACTTTTTACGCCCCTTTTCATTATGATTTCTTTACTTAACTCTTAGAAAAAAAGAATTGATGATTCAATTCTTTTTTATCTATAAAATATTTTACATTGTTTCTTTTATTTCGTCAATAAAACTGACTATACTGTTTCCTATTTCATTTCTTCTACTACTTTTTGTAAATCCTTTATAAAATCTATTTTTTTCGTTTCATCTCTTAACAATGCTGCTGGATGCCATGTTGGCATATATTTTATGCCTTTTTTTTCTACCCATTTTCCTCTAGAAGCTGTAATACCATATTCCTTTCCAAGAATATTTTTTAAAGCGACACTCCCTAATAAAACAATGATTTCTGGTTGTACGAGTATTACTTGATTCCTTAGGTAATTCAAACATGCCATTGCTTCATCTTCCTCTGGATTTCTATTACCTGGAGGTCTACATTTTACAACATTCGCAATATATACTTCTTTTCTATCAATTCCTAAAGTTTCAAATGCTAAATTCATTAATTTTCCGGCTCTTCCTACAAAAGGTTCACCTAATCTATCCTCGTCTGCTCCTGGTCCTTCTCCAATAAACATTAACTTTGCATGTTTATTTCCAGTTCCAAATACAATGTTTTGTCTTGTCTTACATAATTTACATTTATTACAATCTTTAATCGATCCTTCTAATTCTTCCCATGTTTTAAACATTTTTCTTACATCCTTTTTCTATTTTAATTCTATAATTGCTGTTTCTGTTTTATACTCCTTCTTTTCGATTCGATAGGAATGTATAATATCTGAATGACAAACACTACAAATTCCTGAATCAATAATATTCTCTGGTTTTAGCCCTTCTTTTTGTAAAAGAATTTTATTAATTAAAACTGTATCAATATTCCACTTCATATTTTCTATTTTTTCTTCTATGAAGTCTGTTACCTCAATTGTTTTTTCTTGTTTCTCTTCTATATCTACAAAATTTGCATTTTCCAAATCACAAAATTCATTTTTAAACATGTCTTTAACATCTTTATCTACTTCAAAGTGACATTTTCGAATACTTGGGCAAATACAACATATGATATCTTGCGGTTTAGTTCCAAATTCTTTGACCATTTTTTGAACTGTTTTGATAGAAATTCTTTGCAAAGTCCCTCTCCAGCCAGAATGTGTATTGGCAATTACACGTTTTACTGGGTCAAAAAACAGTAATAAGATACAATCTGCATTGGTTGTTGCTAATGCTAGATTTCTTTTATTAGTAATCAATCCATCCTCAATTCCCTCTTCTGTTAAGCTAAAATCAGGTTTATCTATATTTATTTTTGTATAAACACTTTTAATGGTATCTGTATGATTTTGGTTAGCCTGCACAATATGTGTATCATTACTTCCAATACTATTACATAATTTTCTATAAGATTGTCTTGCTAACTCCATTCTTTCTGGTGATGCTGGTTTTTGATTGACTGCTGTTGTTTTAAACCCTATATCCAATCCTAATGCATATCCATGATGAATAATATCTCTATACTCTAATAATTTTCTAAATTGTAAATATTCTATTTCCTTATCCTTCACATGAATCACATTTTTATTAGATAAATCCTTCATATCATCACCTCTAAGATATTTTTATTTATTCCTTTACTTGATTTAATTCATCATATTTTCTTTCCTCATTAGAATATTCTTCTGGTTTTAATCCTACTCTTGTTTTCATGTATTTTCCTAATAAAATATATATAATTGTAAATAAAACACCAATGACAATCATACAATATACAGTTGCCATTTTGTCTAACAAGAAGGATGCCAATAATCCTGCTAACATTCTAAAGACACTTCTAAATAAATTATATGCTGCAAATATTTTTGTATCAATTTTTTCATTAGAAAAATTTCTAAGATATTTATCAATAATAGTATGAAACATTCCCATACCAAAATTATATATAAAGAATGATAGTATAACAAGTAATAATAAAAATATATATTGTTCTGCCCTTATACCAAATACACCAGCAATAATTGTACTGATTGATAGTATCATACAAATTGTAAATAACGATTGATTTCTGAATTTATTATGGAATTGTGCTTGTGTTTTAGAAGCATAAGCACTTGCCAAACCACCTATGGCTGCAATAATTCCTATGATAAAAGAGGATAAGCCTATATCTTCTTGTAAGCTTACATGATATGTTTGTAATATCGATAATAGTGCATATATTAGTGATGCACATAGTATTAAAGCTTTTAATCTTTCTGATTTTAATACAAAAGTAAATCCTTCTTTTACATTTCTCATTTCGACTTTATACATTAATACAGCATTACCCTTTTTCTTTTTCTTGATTGGTTCTATAAATCCTATGGATAATATTGTAACAATAATTAATATAGCTAAAGATAATATAACTGGTAAATATCCATTAATTGTAAATAAAGCACCTGCAATCACTTTTGAAATTGTATTAAATAAATAATATCCTGATGCTCCTTTAGCACTAATTTTTGAATATATTTGACTTTTATATCTTGATGGTGGAATAGATTCATTTAATAGACTCGGTTCTGCAACATTTTTAATTGAAAAAGACATGGCACTGAAAAATTCTGCAATAATTAAATCAAATAAACTTCCACTCATCATAATAATTACCATATACAGACAGCTTAGAATATTTCCTAATATGACACTATTTTTTCTTCCTAAAAATTCTACAATAACATTTGCAGGAAGTTGTAATACAATACTAAAAAACGCATAAAATGTACTTTTTAACATGACATCTGCTGCACTAATTCCTTTTATCTGTGTCAGAAATAAAAAGTCAATCGTATAAAAAAATAAATAATCCCATGCCAATTTTTTATATGTTGGAAATATCCTCATGTTTGTCTTTCTCATCATTCGTACATCTTCTTTATTCCCCATATACTTCCTCCTTTTTTCATTTGTTTTTCAATTCATCATATTTTATCTCTTCTTTAGAATATTCCTGTGGTTTTAGTCCTACCCTTGTTTTCATATATTGACTCAAAAGTATAGTCAATATAATTGTTGAAGCACCTATAATAAGCATACAATAAGAAATATTCATTCTGTCTAATAAAAATGAACCAATAATACCAATAACAGCACTTAATATACTTTTTAAGAAATTTTTTGCTGTAAATATTTTTGTATCAATCTTTTCATTTGAGAAATTTCTTAAATATCTTTCTGTTAGTGGATAATATATTCCTTGGCAAGAATATCGAATCATATATGTAACAACTATGAATAGAATAAACACACTATATTGTTTCGCTATGGTTCCACATAATCCTGCTATTAAAATCGTTCCTCCTATGATTGCTAATAAAGCACATAAAGATTTATTTCTAAACTTCTCATGAAAAGCCTCTTGCTTTTTAGCTAATATCCCTGAAATCATTCCCAATATAGCAAAAATAATGCATAAATATTTTGCTGGCATATCAAAATCTTCTAGTAAACTAACTTCATATGTTGCCATAAGGCTTATCACTCCGCCTGATATTGCTGAAAATAGGATTAATGCTTTTAATCTTTCTGATTTTAGAATAAACTTAAAAGAATCCTTTAATTCCTTTAGTTGATTAAATTCTTGAACTTTGTGTTTTTTATTTTCAGTTTGTGGTTCTATGAATCCTGTAGATATAATTGTTACCAATGTAGTTATGATAAAAGATAATGTAATTGGTATATATGGATTAATATCATAGAAAAATCCTGCCAATATAGTTGCTATCGCATTAATCATATAATAGTTTGCCATTCCCTTTTGACTAATTTTTGCAAAAATTTTACTTTTATATCTTGAATGTGGTATAGATTCATTTAATAATGCTGGATCCACTGATTCTTTAATTCCAAAGGCCAGTGATGACAATAACTCCGCAGTAATCAAATTAAATAAATTGGTACTAAACATAACCACTAACATATAAATGCAATTTAAAAAATTGGCAAAAATCATGCTTCTTTTTCTTCCCAAATATTCTATGACAAATGTTGCTGGAACCTGCATAATGATTCCAAATAAAGCATAAAAAGAGTCTATTAATACAACATCTGCTGGATGAATATGTTTACATTGTGTTAAAAATAAGAAATTGGTTGTATAAAAAAATATATAATCCCAGCTAAGTGTTTTATATATAGGAAATAATTTCATATTTCGTTTTCTCATTTGTATTTTTTCTTTTTCTACCATAATATTTCATTTCCTCTTCTGTTTATGATTTATGAATTTCTTTTTTCATTTTTATTATTATATCATCTTTTGGTAATTTGTGAATATATTGATATGTATTTTCTTTTCTTCTTGGATCAAATGTGCATATTGATTTATATTCACAATATTCACATGGTGTTTTTCCTTCTTTATAATATGGTTTTATATCTATCTTTCCATCAAAAATTTCTGCTCCGATATCTTGTATGGTTTTATAAATATATTTTTGTAGAATTTCAAACTCTTCTTGTTTTACACCATTTGTCCATTTTTCAATCACTTCTCCCGATTTACTAATCGCTGCTGGAACCATTTTAGAGGTTCCTGTTGTCAAAGAATGATCATTCATTTTAATGATTTTTACATCAGCAACAATTAATCCTTTCATCTTGAAATTTTTTCTAATCAATTCTTCTATTTCTTCATCTGATATTTTTTTATCTGCTTTTATCATTTGCTCTAATAACGAAAAATAGAATATTCCTGCTGGAATCAAATCCTCTTCTTTACATACAGCATCTGCATAAGTTAATAATTGTATTTGCAAACCTGCATACACTTCATTTAAATCAATATTTTTGCTTGAAGATTTATAGTCAATAATTCTTAAATAATTTCCATCCTTTTCTTTTGCAATATCAATCCTATCAATCTTACCTGTAATTTCAATTCTTTTTCCATCTTCTAGTTCTAATCGAATTGGTTTGTATTCTCCTTTTTTGTCAAATTCTACTTCTGTTCCTTGAATCGTAAAATCACTATAAATTAATGTTTGGATAATATATTTTAAAGCTTTGCTCACGATTTTTTTTAATCTTCTTACTAGAATACGGTATTTTACCGTTGCTTTAAAAATATAATTTTTTGATAATTCTAAATCCTCATCAATGATTTTAGAAACAATCTTTTGAATATCCACTTCTTCTAATTCTGCTAAATTCAAACCATTTTCATGTACATACTTAAAAAATTCATCAATGGTTTCATGCATAAAAGAGCCTGTATTAAAACTTTGAATTTTTAGTTCTTCTTTTGGTTTTACTTTTAAACCATATTGTAAATAATAGGAAAATGGACATCTTCTATACTGTTCTAATCTAGATACACTTGTATTTAAAGTATTTCCGTATAGTTTATCTATATTCTCTCTTTTGATTTTCTTAGGAATATTCGTATATGTTATTCCTTCCATATCTTGTTCTAATCTCATATTCCATTTTGGATTTTGTTTATACCAATCATATACTGCATACCATAGTTTTTCTATCTCTTCTTTATTTTTCAAGTGATATATTTTTTCTAATAATTCTTCATATGTAACCTCTTGATTCACTATCTCATATTTTTTGTGAATAACATCACTTTCTTCTTCTAAACTAGGAAAGATTTTTTTTATTTTATTAACTAAAATTGACGGTCTTAAGGCTCTTCCTTCTTCATCAGAAGAAGCATAAGATAGATAGATCTCTCGTTCTGCTGTTGTAAACACTTTATAAATATTAAAATTCTCTTCATAAAGATTTTCCATTGTGCCATTTGCTAATTCTAATCCATCACTTTTTAGTCTTTCTCTATCTGCATCATTTAAAAAGCCTTCATCTTTATTAACACTTGGAAAAATTCCATCATTTAATCCTATAACAAATATGACATCTACTTTATGACTTCTTGTTCTATCAACATCTCCCAATATCACTTGGTCTTGCGTTGCTGGTATTTTTCCTAATTCACTATTTTTTAGTCCTATTTTTAAGATTTTACTATATGTATCCATATTCATATGTTCTTCATTAAATACTAATACAATCTCATCTAAGACTTCTAAAATAATATTATAACTTTCTACATATTCATTTGCTAAATCAACATACCCATTTTCTTCTAGCCATTTTACTTTTTTGGATATCTTTTCTTCTATATTTTGATTTTGTAAAAAAATATAGAATTGTTTTGTCATATTGATTGCTGTTTTTTCTTTGTCTATATTTTTCTTTAACTCTATTAATGGTTTTATGACTTCTTTTCTAATATCATTTAATCTTTCTACCTCTTGCTTTTTATTTTCATCCTCCATTTCATATTGAAAATCTTCTTTCCATTTATTTCGTTTGATTCCCCATTTTGTACAATAATTTTCTAGTTTAAATATCTCATCATCCTCTATATCTAAAAATCCTAATTTTATATAATTAAACATCGCTTCATTAGAATAATTTGTTGTAAAAATATCGAATATAGAAAGCACATATTGTACAATCATATTTTGATTTAAATCTCTCTTTTCATCAATAAAGACAGGTATATGATATTTCGAAAAAATACTTCTTACTAATGATGAATAGATATCTATATTTTGGGTAATAACAGCTATTTCTTTATATCGTAATTTTTTTTCTCTTACCATTCGATTAATCTCTTTAGCAACATTTTCAATTTCTGAATATCTATTTTTTGCTAAGAATATATGTAAGTTTTCCACATTTTTTGCATATTTTGTGGATTTAATTGCATATATATTTTGACTTAAATGTTTTAATTCTTCTGTTTTTAATCTATATTGCTCTTCTAGACAAACTGTTTCTTCAATTTCAAAATGATTCTCTTCTATCATTCTCTTTATCTTTTTTAAGGTTTGTTTATTAGAATAAAAAATATCTGTATCTGGATTTGTTTCTATCTCTAAATTATCCATACACATTGTTATATTTACTTGTTTTGCATACTTAATAAATTGCTTTATTACGGCATATTCTTGTGCTGTAAAACCAGAAAATTCATCTATATAAATAATGCTATTTTTTATCCATTCTAGATTTTCTATATTTTTTGCTAAAAAATCCAATAAATCTGTTTCCTCTATATAGTTTTGTGATATTTGCTCTTCAAAACTTTGATAAATAAGACGTATATCTTCTAGCTTTGTTTTTAAATATTTATCTTCCATATGGTTTATTTCATTATCTAATGCTTCTAATGTAATCCCATGCTTTTTAAGCTCTGTAATACTTTGGATTCCAATTTCTATATTTTCATCACTTTTCCCTAAAAATTGAAAATTCTTCTGATACTTAGATAATATGGAATAAATTAGCATTGCTTTCCCACATTTGGATAAATTCGTTTTATTACTTCCACCAATTTCATTTAATGCTCTATTTGCCATTCTACTAAAGGTAATAACCTCTGCATTTATAACTGCCTTTTCTTTTAGAAATCCCATTAAATTTTTTTCTGCTGTAAACGAAAACTGTTCTGGGGTAATATAATATATATTTTCTTCTTTTTCTATTAATTTTGCTATTTCTGAAAAACAAAAACTACTTTTTCCTGTTCCTGTTTTTCCATAAATGATTCTTAAGCCCATATTTTTCTCCTTTATGTCCAAATTATTTGTCCAATTGTTTGTCCAATTGGGGACGTTTCCTTTTGGGACATTTTTATGTCAAATTGAAATATTTTCTCTTGTAAATTGTATTATACAATGGAAAAAATAGCAAGATTTTTCTTGCTATTTTAATTGATAAACTCTTTTAATCTTTTTTCTACTTCTTCTGCAGATGCCATTTGTAATATTTCTTCACTAAGTTTTACACATGTTTCTTTATCTAAGTTATTGATGGTTTTTCTAGCTCTTAATATATTGTTTGAGTTCATTGAAAATTCGTCTAAACCTAGACCAACTAGAAGTGGTATAAAGGTTGGATCTCCTGCTGCTTCTCCACACATTCCACAAATGATGTTTGCTGAATGTGCACCATCAATTGCTTTTTTGATTAATTTGATAACTGCTGGATGGTATTTTGTATATAATTTAGAAATCTTTTCATTTCCTCTTTCAACTGCAACTGTATATTGAATCAAATCATTTGTTCCTATACTAAAGAAATCACATTCTTGTGCTAATTTGTCTGCTATTAATGCTGCTGATGGAATTTCAATCATAATTCCTACTTGAATATTTTTGTCATACAAAATATTTTCATGATCTAATTCTTGTTTGCATTCCTCTAATACTTCTTTAGTAGCCCTTAATTCTTCTATAGAAGATATCATTGGAAACATGATGGCTAGTTTTCCGAATGCACTTGCTCTTAAGATAGCTCTTAGTTGTGTTTTAAATATTGTTGGATTATCTAAACACAATCTAATTGCTCTATATCCCAAAAATGGATTTGCCTCTTTTTCTAATTTTAGATATTTTAACTCTTTGTCTCCTCCAATATCTAATGTTCTTATGATAGCTTCTTTATCTTTCATAATTTCTGCCACTTTTTTATATGCTTCAAATTGACCTTCTTCTGATGGCATTGTATCACTATCCATATATAAAAACTCACTTCTTAGTAATCCAACACCTTCTGCAGTATTATTTAATGCAATTTCTGCATCTGCTGGAAGTCCGATATTAGCATATAATTTTACTTTTGTTCCATCTTTTGTGACACTTTCTTGACTCTTGTATTTTTCTAATTCTGTTTTTTCTTCTTCTAATTGCTTTTCCAAATCTATTAATTTTTGTTTTTCTTCTTCAGTCGGATTTACATAGATTTCTCCTGATGTACCATTGATAGCAACATAGTCACCATTTTTAAATATTTCAGTAGCTTTTTCCAATTTGGTAATTGCAGGAATTGCATGTGTTCTTGCCATAATAGAAGTATGTGAATTTTCTCCTCCAAGTTCTGTAATAATTCCTGCTACATTTTTAAAATCTAGTTTTGCAGTTTCAGAAGTGGTTAGCTCTGTTGCTACAATAATGGTATTTGGCTTTAACTTACTTAAATCAATATTCTCTTCCTTTAGCAATTTTCCTAATACTCTATTTTTTATATCCAAAATATCTCTAGATCTTGAAGCCATATATTCATCGTCCATATTTTCAAAAATCTGGATGACACTATTAAATCCAACTTCTACAGCATATTCTGCACTATACTTTGAATTCTTAATAGCGTTTTCTGTTTCTGAAATTAATGAAGGATCTTGCATAATCATTACATATGCTTGCATAATATCTGCTTCTGTACCACTTATATTTTTCATTTGCATTTCGGTTTCATTGATAACTTGTTTTAATGCTTCGTGAAGTCTTTCTAATTCATATTCCACTTGCTCACTTTCTATTGTTTTCTTTTCTATTTTTCTTTCTACTTTTTTTAAAACCACTATATTTCCAAATCCTATACCAGTTGAAACACCTTTTCCTTTTAGCATCTGTATCCTTCCTTATATATGTATTTAGGTTTTATGGAAAAACCTATAAACCTTTAACTAAAATCTTATTATTTTTATTCTTCTCCAAAATTATTTTCAAAACCTTTTACGATTTCTGATAAAGCTTTTTCTTCATCTTCTCCTTCACATTCTATTTCAATTTCTGTATTATATTTGATTCCTGCTGCCATGATACCTAATATTGATTTTGCGTCAACAGTTTTACCATTGACATTCAATTTTATTGTACTTTTAAATGAAGCTGCAAGTTTTGCAAGTTCGCTTGCTGGTCTTGCATGTAATCCTGTTTCATTTTTTAATATAATTGTATCTTTTACCATAAATTCCTCCTTTTGGTCTTATTTAACCTTCTCATATTCCGGTAAATTCTTTTTTAATTTTGCCATAATAGCTGTAGAAACAATTGCACCTACTATGATTGCTAATAAATATTTTACTGGATGCCCAATTGTTGCTATGACAAATATTCCTCCATGTGGTGCCATTAATGTACAACTAAATAGCATTGAAAGTGCTCCTGTAACAGCCGATCCAATGACAAATGCTGGAATTGTTCTTAGTGGATCTGCTGATGCAAAAGGAATGGCACCTTCTGATATGAAAGATAAGCCCATAATATAATTTACATATGCTGCTTGTTTATCCTTTTTAGGAATTTTTCTTGGAAATGCTGTTGCCAAAAATGCAATTGCAAGTGGTGGAACCATTCCTCCAGCCATAACAGCCGCCATGATTTCATATTGTCCTGATGCTAACATTCCTGTTCCAAAGGTATATGCTGCTTTATTAATAGGTCCTCCCAAATCTACAGCCATCATTCCTCCTAATATGGCTCCTAATATAATTTTATTTGCACTACTCATTGAAGATAAATAATTGTTAATTCCTGTATTAATTGCTGCTACATAAGGATTTATCAATAACATAAATGTTCCCATAATCAAAATTCCAAATACAGGGTATAAAAGAATTGTTTTGATTCCCTCTATACTATCTGGTAAATAACTACATAATTTCTTTAATCCTAAAACAATATATCCTCCTGCAAATCCTGCAATTAGTGCTCCTAAAAATCCTGAACTTACTAAAGTAATTTCTCCATTTGTTAATGATTCAAATGTTGTTCCTTGTACTGCTAAAATTCCTCCAACAAATCCAACAGCTAAACCTGGCCTATCTGCAATACTCATAGCAATATAACCTGCAAGTATATATAACATAACATTAAATGCTGCATTTCCTATTGTTTTAAAAAATGCTGCAATCGGTGTATTCATACCAAAATTTGAAGGATCTATTGAATAATCATCTAATAGAAATGCGATTGCTATTAAAATTCCTCCACCAACAACAAATGGTAGCATATGTGTAACACCATTCATTAAGTGTTTATATATTTTGGTTCCTATCTTTTCTTTTTCTTCATCATTGTCTTCTGTCACATTTTTCGTATTTGAATGATATGTTTTGACATTTGGTGATAATATATGTTCAATTAACTCTTTAGGCTTATTGATTCCATCTGCCACTTTTGCCTTTACTAACTTTTTACCATTAAATCTTGATAAATCAATTTTTGTATCTGATGCAATAATAATTCCCTTTGCATTTTTGATTTCTTCTTTTGTAAATTTATTTTTTACACCTGATGACCCATGTGTTTCTACTTTTACTTTATGTCCTAACTGCTCTCCCATTTGTTCTAATGCCTCTGCTGCCATATACGTATGTGCAATTCCTGTTGGGCAACTAGTAATTGCTAAAATTTCATATTGCTCGTTTGATGTTTTTTCTTCTCCTAATTTTTCACCCTCTGCTTTATCTATACATGCTAAGAATTCTTTTGGTGATTTAGCATCATATAGAGCTTTTCTGAATTCTGTATCCATCAATAATGTAGATAATCTACTTAAAACATCTAAATGTACATTATCTTTTGTATCTGGTGCTGCTATTAAAAATAGCAATTTTGCTGGACTTCCATCTAATGAATCAAAATCCACACCTTCTGGAATTACCATTGCAGCTAAACCTGGTTTTGTTACTGCATCTGTTTTACCATGTGGAATGGCAATTCCCTCTCCAATTCCTGTTGTTCCTTCTTCCTCTCTTTTTAAAACTACCTTTTTGTAAGCTTCTTTATCTTTAATGTTTCCATTTTCCATCATTAATTCTACTAATTGATCAATTGCTTCAGCTTTGGTTTTCGCTTTTCCTTGCAGAATGATGGCTTTTTCGTTAAGTAAATCTGTAATTCTCATATTTTACCCCCTTCTTTTGTAAAATTTTTATTTATAATTGTTTTAAAAGTAAATCAACATCCTTTTTTGTTGCAAGTTGTACTGAAAATGCACTTGCACTTCCTGCCGCCACTCCTGTTTTTAATGCATATTCATAATCTTGCGTTTGATAATATCCTGCTAAAAATCCTGCTACCATAGAATCTCCAGATCCAACTGTATTGACAACTTGTCCCTTAGGTGCTTTTGAATAATATGTCTTATCATCTTTCGTCAGCAATAGTGCCCCATCATTTCCTAACGATACTAACACATTTTGTGCTCCCATTTCTTTTAGTTTTTTCGCTGCCTCTATAATATCTTCTTTTGTAGATATTTTACAATTTACAGTTTCCTCTAATTCTTCTTTATTCGGTTTTATTAAAAAAGGTTTGTATTTTAGTACATTTATAAGTAACTCTTGCGTTGAATCCACTATAAATGTCATTTTCTTTTCATTAAGTTCCTTACATATTTTCTCATAGATATCCTTGTCAATATTTTTAGGTATACTTCCAGCTAAAATAACAGTATCTTTTGTAGACATCTTTTGTATTTTTTCCATTAACACTTCGATATCGTTTTCAGTAATCTGTGGTCCCATTCCATTTAAGGCCGTTTCTTTTACCTTTTTTTCATTCATAGAACTAATTTTAATATTAATTCTTGTCATTCCTTTTTCTACTTTAACAAAATCTGTTTTTACACCTTGTGACTCTATTTTGCGTATTAGCTCTTCTCCTGTAAATCCTGCCACAAAACCAAGTGCTGTATTTTCAATTTCTAAATTTTTTAGTACTATAGATACATTAAGTCCTTTTCCTCCTGGTAATATTGTTTCCGTTTTCGTTCTATTTATTTCACCAATTTTAAAATTTTCAACTTGCGTGATATAATCTAGTGCAGGATTAAATGTTATTGTATAAATCATTTTTTTCCTCCTTGTTTCAGATTCTATCATACCTAGTTTTATTTTACAATATTTTTATATTTCAACTTTATGCTTCTCTTCGCCAATAAAACAAATATTGTTGCGCTAAACCAGCTAAATCTCCAAATTTTTCTCTTGCTATCTTTTCAATTTGTTTTTTATTTACTTTTGTTTCATCTTTATTTTGGATATATAAATCATTCATGACTCTTCTTACCCATACATCTATTGGAAACACCTCTAAACGTTTTAAATCAGAAAATAATAATATACAATCTGCAACTTTTGGTCCTACTCCTGAAAGCGTCAATAATTTTTCTCTTACCTCCATTGTATTTGGATTTTCTTCTAATTCCTTTAGGTTCACTTTTCCTTCCAGTATCATTTGAGTTGTTTCATATAACCTTATATCTCTGAATCCTAATCCTAAATCTCTATATTCTTTTACTGTAACATCTTTTAGTTCTTCTGGTGTTGGAAATGTATAATATATTTTTCCTTTCCATTCTATCTCTTTTCCATATGCCTTTGATAATCTTTCAATAATGCCTTTAATTCTTGGTATATTGTTATTGGCAGATATGATAAAAGATATAATTGTTTCCCATAAGTCTTGATTTAAAATTCTAATGCCTTTACCATATGTAATACTTGTTTTCATATATTTATCTTTTTTAGATAATTCTTCTTTTATTCTTTCATAATCTCTGTTTAAGTCAAAATATGTATATATTTCCTCTTCTAAATTTTCATGTTTACATATGCCAGAAAACACATAATCTTTTCCTTCTTTTTTGACATTAACGACATTTTCTTTCCATATACCTGTATAACTACCATCTTCTTGCTCATTCCATCGAAAGCATTGTCCACATTCAAAGATATCTTTTAAATGAAATGTCTTTGGTTCTTTTAATATATATTGTTGCTCTTTCATTTTCTCACTCCTAATTCTGTTAAATTATATCATATTTAAAAAAATTACTCTATACTTTCGTATAAAGTAATTTTATGATTTTATCTATTCCACATTTTCTTCCTCTTCCGTTTTATACCCACTTGCATTTACTTGATTTATAATCATTCCTTGCATACCAATTACCAAATCTTTATTACCATCTAATGTATTGTATTTTAGTATGGTATATTCTGCATATCGATATTCTGTGCTTCCTCCATCACTATAATAGGCTTCTTCACAAAATCCATATTTCTCATCTTGTTTTGCTTGTTCTAATATGTCTTGAACTGTAATCACTCCTTGACTTAAAGCATCTTCTAGAGAATATACCATATCTCCTTCTATGGTAATAGAAATATCTCCTGCAATCGTATATACTCCAAAATCCAAATTATCAAATTGATTTTTTTCTGCAATTTTCTTTACGCCCATATCCTTTCTAGCCATATATGTTAATTCAAATTTCTTTTCATAATTTGAACTTTCTAAGGAATATTCGCAAATAACCGGAAACTCTGTTACTTCTATTACATATGGTTCCATAATAACTTGTACTGTATTATCTTTTGTTACCCTTTTCATGTGCCAGCGCAAACCATCATATCTTCCTGTTTCTTCTCCATTTACAGTTATTTTATAATATCCATAGACTTCCTCATATTCTTCTGCTGTTGTAACACTTCTTGGCACTTGTCTATTTGTTGTATTTCCACTTTCTATATTGCTTTCTTCAAAAGATATTTCATCATATGTTCCTGGCACAAACTCTACTGTCACATTATCTGTTTTATCATTTGAAATTATATGTATCTGTAAAATATCTGCTTCACGATTATCTCCTTTATCAATAAACGCATCAATTTTATTTTCATTTTGTATATTTCCGTTGCTAATGGTAACAATCTCTGGATTCTCTTGATTTTCGTTTTGTTTCTCAATATCTTGCACCATTGCTGCTATTGTTTTGCCAAAAAGTTTCATCTTCATTTCTTCAATTACATCTGTATCAGGATAATATGTTACTTCAACTGTGTACCCCAATCCTTGATAACCTCCATCTTCAGAATAATTAGCAAGAATAGGTAATTTTCCATTTACCACATTATGATAATCTATATATACAATACTTCCATATCCTAAGATTAATAAAGTAATAATGACACTTATGATAATTAAAATTTTCTTTTTCATTCATACCACCTCTATTATTTAGACAATTTCTTTTTTGTTTTTAGTTGGTATTTTATGAAAAAAATAATTGTCATGATGAGAAATATAACAGATATCCCTATTAGTCCTATTCCTAAATATGAAATCTGGTTTTCTACCATTTCTTCTTCTACAATTGTTTCTTCTTTTATTTCATTTTCTGGTGATGTTATATTCTCAATTGTGATGTTTTGTTCTATTCTATTTTCTTCCGCTTTATTCGTATCTTCTTCTCTTGTTGTATTTTCCTCTTGTATAATATCTTGCATTTCTTTATGTTGTTCTTCCTCTTGAAGCTCTCCACCATTCATACTATCACTGTCTTGCCTACTTGTATTTTCCACCTCTTGTCTGACATCATTTACATCTTCTTCTGATTGCATTGTTCCTTGTTCTTCTTCACCCGTTTTCAAATTTGTAAGTATAGCTTTCATTCCAATAGTAAATGTAATAACAAACATTGCGAAACTTCCTAACATTCGTTTTATAGAGCGTAAACTTTTATAATATCTCCATTTCACTGTTCCAACAGGTTCATTTAGCAATTCACTAATCTCTTGAAATGAAAAATTAGATACTATTTTTAAAGAAATGATTTCCTGTTCTTTCTTATTTAATTTACTGATTAATCGGTTAAATTCTATACAATCTATTTTTTCATCTATCTCATTATTTTTATTTTCTATTTCATATATGGTATCTAATGAAAATTCTCCCTTTTTCTTTTTTAGATAATTTAATGCTTCATTTTTTGTAAGTGTATATAACCATGTCATTTCTTTATCAGATGGTAACTTCGTTTTATCTAGTTCTTGTATTTTAGTAAAAACAATTTGCATGATATCTTCTGCATCTTCTTTATTTTTCACAATTGAAAAAGCAATGCCATAAACCATTTTATGGTATTTGCTATACAATTCTTCTAATCCTTTTTCATTTTCTTCTTTGATATTTACAAATATAGATTTTAGTTCTTTTTTATTCATTTTTATCATATATTCCCTTTTATTTTTGCTTTTATTCTATCATAAAAATATACACATTAAAATTCTATTTGAATAATTAAATACTCATTAACATATTTAGCAGATATTTTTCCTCCATTTAATTTCACAAGTTGTTTACTAATGGATAATCCTAGCCCCGTAGATTTTTTAGCATTTTCAACGGTAAAATATCTATCAAAAATTTTTTGTACGGTTGTTGCATCTAATGAAGTTGCTTTATTCGAAAATGTTATAATTCCTTTTTCATTTAATGTTACTTTAAAATCCCCGTCACTATATTTGCAAACATTTGACAAAATATTTTCAAATACACGAATAATGCTATGTTTATCTAAGTCTTTATATATTTTTTGTGTACATATTTCAAGCTTTGGTTCAATTTGTTTCTCTTTAAAAAAGTGATACATATTTGCCAAAGTTTCCTCTAAAATTTCATTTATACAGCATTTTTCTCTTTGCATTTCTACACCCATATCCATTGTTTTTGAAAAGTCAAATAATTGGTCTGTAAGCAATGTTAATTCTTCTGTCTTTTTTTCTATGATTTTCATATATTCTTTTTGCTTTTCTTTATTTTCTTTCATTAAATCGATATATCCGCTAATTGCTGTAAGAGGTGTTCGCATATCATGAGAAATATTTGTAATGATTCTCTTTAATTCTTGATTGCCATTTTGATATTGTAATTTTTCTTTTCTTAAATCCTGTAATTCTTTGTTTAAATCATTTGCTAACTTTTTCATTTCTTTATCTGATGAAGATATGGTTAACAATTGATTTGTATCTGCTTTTATAATTTTATTTATTGAAACACGAATTTCTTTTATAGATTTTTTTATGAGATATAGTTTTATTGCTATAAAAAGCAATACTATACATAAACTTATGATGCTAATGATATAAATCCACATGTTCACCAAACCCTTCATCTTTTTTTGCTTTATTTGTTTTCCAAATTCTTTATTTGAACTCTTTATTCACTTATTTCAAGTCTTTTCGTTTAAAACAATAAACTCCTATGCCTGTTATACATACTGTCATACCTAATGAATATAGAAAAGCAATTTTTAATTCATTATCTGACATATAATCTATCATTTGGAAAGGCTGTTTATTTACTTGACTTACAATTTGAGATGCCTGTCCTGTGGGAATACAATACAAAATTGTTTTGGCTACATTTTTCTTAAAATCTCCTGGATAATCAGGGTTAGGTTCTTGATAAACTTCTATTTCTCCATTTTCATTTTGGGAATACGTTTCATAATATTTTGTTGCATTTGCTGTTGAAGATAATGCCATACTTACTACCAGCATAACAAGCACCAAAATTATGCAAGCAACTGTTGAAACTGTAATATCTGAACATAATAATGTTACACAGGTAAAAATAGAAGCATATGCAATAATAATAAAGATAATATCTAATACAATAAATAAAAATTTTTCAGTTGACATTTGTAAAGTTCCAAGAGTTGGAATTCCTACAATCGTTATAATAAGTATGTAAATCAATTCTATACATATTCCTACAACAATACTTGTCATCATATTTGCAAAATATATATGTTTTCTACTATGCCCTATCACAATTTTATTTCTAAGAGCTCCATCTGAATATTCTGTACCTACAAATAAGCTAGTAAACATGGCAATGAAAATCCCAATAAAATTGATATACATTATCAATATGTTATCAATTCCTGCTTTTATCTCTCCTTGATGATTTAAAATCGTATTCAATAATATAAAACTTGCTATCAATATGGTGATGATGACAATTCCCCAAAATATTTTGTTTTTTACTAATCTAAAGAAATTTGCTTTTAACAATTTATACATGATTGTCACCTCCCATCAAGTTGATATAATAACTTTCAAGGGATTCTTCTTTTTCTTCAAATTTGTTGATAATACAATTCTTTTCAGAAAGAGCAATTGCTAATTCTGTGACATTCATTATATGATATAAATAAATTTTTTCGTTTGAAATGACTTCATAAGGAAATTGTTTCTCTTCAAAATACTTTACACATTCTTTTATATTACTAACTTCAAGTTCTAGTCTTTTCTTACACTTTTTTTCTAACTCTTCTTTAGGAATTTCTTGAATCATACGTCCGTTTTCAATAAATCCATAATCAGTTGCAATTTTAGATAATTCATCTAAATAATGACTAGAAATTAGAAAAGTAATTCCTTTTTCCTTATTTAATTTTAAAATTAATTCTCTAATTTCAATAATTCCTTCTGGATCTAAACCATTAATTGGTTCATCCAGTATTAAAAAATCTGGATTTCCTACTAATGCAATAGCAATGCCTAGTCTTTGTTTCATCCCTAAAGAAAAATGTTTTGCCTTTTTCTTTCCTGTATCCATTAATCCCACTAATTTTAAAATTTCTTGTAGATTATCAAAGCTAGGTAACCCCATAATTCTGTATTGTTCTTTTAAATTATCTTCTGCTGTTGCATCTAATCGAATAGATGGTGTTTCTATAATAGCTCCCATTCGTTTTCTTACATCTAATATTCGTTTATCCGTATTTTGGATACCATAAATTGTATAAGTTCCTTTTGTCGGATTTTGCAACCCACAGATTAGTCGAATTAAAGTTGTCTTTCCTGCTCCGTTTTTTCCAATTAGTCCATAAATAGCACCTTTTCCTATGTGCATATTTAGGTCATTAATGGCTTTAAAATGATGATATGTTTTTTCAAGCTGATTTGTTTCTAAAATATATTCCATAACCTCCTCCTTTCCTTATTTACTTTACTATAAAATTGTTAAGAAATCGGTTAAGAAATTTGTTAAGATTTCGTTAATTTTATTCATGCATTTTAAATCCAATTCCCCATACAGACTCAATATATTCCTCCTTTGTTAGTTGCCTAATTTTCTTTCGAAGATTACTAATATGCACTTTTAATGAATTTTCATCACAGTCTAATGTATCATGACTAATGAGCTCTAACAGTTTTGATTTTGTTACCACTTGTTTTGGATTTCGCAATAACTGTTTTAAAATGGCAAATTCCGTTCTTGTTAAATGAACTTGTTTTTCTTTCATTATTATTGCTTGCCTTTCTTCACTTAATATCATCTCTTTATATGTTAGTTCTTTATTTTCTCTTTTAGATTCCTTTATTCTGAACTGTACTTGTATCCTTGCTAACAATTCTTCTGTTGAAAATGGCTTTGTAATATAATCATTTGCTCCATTTAATAAGACATTTACTTTATCTTCTGGTGATATTTTCGCACTAATAACAATCATCGGAATGTCTTTTACTTTTTTTACAATTTCTTCTCCATTTAATCCTGGTAGCATTAAGTCTAGTAAAATCAAATCCGCCTTTTCTCTTTCTAAAACCATTAGTGCTTCTGTTCCTGAATAACTATCTAAGACCTTGTATTTTTGTTTTTCTAATAGTTCTTTTATAAGATTATGAATATCCATATCATCTTCTACAATTAATATTGTTTGCATGTATGTTTTCTCCTTCACTTGTTTACATTTGTTCATTTTCTTGCTCATCTAAATATGAATAATATTCTTCCACTTCTTTTTTCATATCTGTATTATCCAAATCTAATTGTTCTATTTTTTCTCTTATATCTTTTGGAAATATTTCCTTTATAGAACTTGTATATTCTGTACCATCTTTTGGCTTTTTATAATCTATAACCACATCATTTTCTATAATAAATTCATATGGTGCTGCACTTCCACTATTTGATACTAATTTACCATCTTGTACATAGTAGCTTTCCACCTTAGCCCATACATATACATGAAATTGATTTTTTCTCTTTTTAATTCCTAATTTTTCTATATCTGTAAACACTTTAAAATCACTAATATCATAATTTGGCTCTGCATCTTTACTTTCAAGAAAATAATTTGGTTCTTCTAGACTAACTAGATATTCTTCTACTTTTTCATATAATTCTTCTTTTCCATTTACTGTTTTTTCACTATTTGCATATATGATTCCTCCTAGAATTGCTATAAAGATAATCATCAGTATCAATACTAAATATTTCTTCATATATCTCTCCCCCTTTTATATAATTACACCCAAATCTTAACACAAAATTATCTAATTAACAATAACTAAAAAAGTAAAACAACAGCCTTCTCTAGCTGTTATTTTACTTTTTAACATATTATTGATTTAATTCCTCTTTAAACCCTAATCCTAATACTTCTCTAGAATTTGTAACAATAACAAAACTATTTTTATCTATCTTTTTTATAATTTGCATTGTTCTAGCAACATCTTTTCTTGTAACCGCACACATCAATAGTAATTTGTCTTTATTTGTATACATACCCTTCCCATAAATTCCTGTTGTCCCTCTTCCTAATTCTTCACCTATTTTTTTGGCAATTTCTTCTGTTTTGTCAGAAACAATGTAGATTAATTTTGTAAAATAAATACCTTCAAATAAAATGTCAATAATTTTTCCCATCAAATAAATGGCAATGGCAGAATACAATCCAATTTCAATCTCCCTTAAAAAGATCATATTTAAAGCAACAATCGCAATATCGATTAGGAAAATAATTTCTCCTACCTTCATTGTTGGTTTATATATTTTAGCTATATAACTAAATAAATCTGTCCCACCAGTTGAACTATTCACTTTTAAAATAATGGCCGTTCCCACTCCCATTAAAATTCCACCATATATACAAGCCAGAAATTTATCTTCTGTTAAAGGTGTTATCTTGTCTAATATATCAATAAAAACAGATAAACTAATTGTTCCTATAATAGATTTTACAAAAAACGCTTTTCCTATTTTTAATATAGACATTAAAAATAATGGAATATTAATGATTAACATACTGATTCCCATTGGCATATTAAATAAATAATAAGTAATTGTTGCAATTCCGGCTACACCTCCAGAAGATAACTTGTTAGGTAATAAAAACAAGGATACCGCAATTGCAATAATAAAAGCACCCAAAATTGTTCCCAATGTTTCTAAAATAATATGTTTTATTATCTTTCTTTGTTTTTTTTCCATAATAAAAATCACCTTTATTACAAGTATTTGTAATTTCTGGTGATTTTATGCTTTCTTTCTCTATTTTCTACTTTTACTTAATTTCTTTTTTTCCTCTTCTTTTTCCTCATAAGCAAAGTCTTTAAATGTTTTTGTTACTTCTATTTTAGATTTTCCTTGTTTAATAGATTCATCTTGTTTTAAAACTAAATCAACATCATAAATTTCTTTTAATTTGTTAACATTTTCCTTTTTATGCCCAATCACATTATTGGCGTCTATTGGATTTACTTTCACTTCTACTTCTTTTACCTTCACATTTAGCTTTTTGATTTTTCCAACAATCGCATCATACCACATAGCTGATTCCACCAATTGCCTAAATGCTGGATGATATGGTCCTGCTACCACTTCGCTTTTTTCTTGACTAGGATCTGCAATCTCCTCTGTACTTTGTAAACCTACTCTAATGATATCAATTTTTTTATCTGCAAACATTCTAACAAGCTCCTTACAAGTTTCTATTGCTTGTGGTAATGGTAATGGTTCATAAATTCCTTCTTTATATTCTTTTTCTAATTTTGTATTTTTTACAACTAACACTGGATAAATTCTTACCATTTTAGGTTTTAATTTTATCAATGCTTTTGCTGTATTGATTTCATCTATTCTTGTACTTTCTGGTAATCCCACCATCATTTGATGTCCTAATTTAAATCCATAAAATCGGATTAGTTTGGATGCTTTTTTGACATCTTCAAATGTGTGTCCCCTATTGGCTCTTTTTAAAATATAATCATTTGAGGATTGTACCCCTAATTCAATCGTTTTTACTTTATATTTTTTTAACCTTTTTAAAATATCTTTATTAATACAATCTGGTCTCGTAGATATTCTAATACTTTCTACTTTTCCGTTTTTTACATATTCATATGCTAGTTCTAATAGTTCATTTTGTAATGTTTCTTCTATTGCTGTAAAACTTCCTCCAAAAAATGCAATTTCGATTTGTGCTTCTTTATCTTTTATATTTTTTAGGTAATCATCTATTATCTTTTTTGCTTCTTCTTTTGTCATATTCTTTTTTTGTCCACTAATTGATTTCTGATTGCAAAAAATGCAATCATTTGGACAACCTAAATGTGGTACAAATATCGGTATGATATATTGATGTTTCATAGACTTACCTCTTTTCTATTTTAAATTTTCTAATGCTTTTTTTGCAGCCTGCATTTCAGCTCCTTTTTTACTTTTTCCTGAACCTTTTGCTAAGATTTTACCATTAAATCTTACTTGTGCTTCAAAACTTTTATCATGATCTGGTCCACTTTCTTTGATAATCTCATATTCTATCTTGACATCTCCACCTTCTTGTAATTTTTCTTGTAATACTGTTTTATAATCTTTATCTCCTACATGTTTACTTGCTTGTTCGATTTCTTCTTTTAAATTCTCAATAATAAATCTATCTACTGGTTCTAATCCACCATCTAAATACATAGCTGCAATTACCGCCTCTACACTGTCTGCTAATATAGCTGGTCTTTTATTTCCTCCGTTTTGTTTTTCTGATTTTCCTAGTAATAAATAATCTCCAAAATGATGGTTTACTGCCACTTTGTATAAGCTCTTTTCACACACAACCGTTGCTCTTACTTTTGTCATTTCTCCTTCTCTTAAGCTTGTATAATGGGTAAATAAATATCTACTTGATAAAAATTCTAATATACTATCTCCTAAAAATTCCAACTTTTCATTACTGTCTACATGCTTCTCATAAGCATATGATGTATGTGTTAACGCTGTTTTTAGTAATTCTTTATTTTGAAATGTATATCCTATTTCTTTTTCAATTCCTTCTAAATTCATGTTTGTTCGCTTTCCTTCCTAAGTCAAATGTAGTTTTTTAGATATTACTTCTTTCTTAATCTTTTCTTTGAACTCTATGCCTTTATTATATACTATTTTATGGAATTTGCAAGTAAATTAAGGATTTATTCATTTATTTTTGAAAATTAGTTTTCTAAATATTTTTTCATTATCTATAAATTTAACCTCTTAAAATTTTGATGTTTTTATTTTACATCTGTTTTAAGAGGTTTTAATAATTTTTTTCATTTATCATTCTAAAATAATTTTACATTACCAATTTTTTTTATATTTATTTAAATGTTGGATATCCATTTTCTCCACTAGTCCACTTACACCATTCTGATACATCAACTCCACTATCGCCAATAGTTTCTATGTTTTGGTTTAATTCTTCTAAAAAATTCACAGATTTCATTTCATTATCTTGATATTTTATTGTTGTATCCGTTATTGTTCTTCCTATTCCCTTTTGCGAATTATCTGAATAATAGCAATAGTTAATTATATTATCTGGGTTATTCCATAATCCTCCTCCAATGATACCACCTGCATAATTTACATTTGACTTAATTTCACCAATATTATATACATTTTCAATTCTTGCTGATGCATATATATATCCCATTATTCCTCCCGCTTCTCTTTCAGCATGAATTTCTCCTATATTATAACTATTATATATACTTACTTCACCAGTTGTCGCATTAAAATTTCCTAATATTCCACCTGCTGTACCAGTATTTGAAATAATATCTCCCATATTCGCACAATTTTGTACTATAAATCCATTTCCACTTCCAGATATTCCTCCTGCATCTTTTTCAGCAAATATATCTCCATAATTATATGAATTTTTTACTAATGCAGAACCACTTCCTATTATTCCTCCCGCATTAGCTGAATCACTCTTAATCATTGCTTCATTTTTACAATTAATAATTTTACTCTCGTTTGTTGATGATCCATATATTCCACCTGCATTTCCTGCCTTGCTTATTATTTTTCCTGTTATTTCCAAATTTTCTATATGTATTGAACCTGCCTTTCCTATTAATCCTGCATCTAACTCCTGATTTATATAAATATTTCTTAACGCATATCCCTGCCCATCAAATTCTTTTGCAATATTGATATTTTTTGAAGGTCCTCCATTTATTGGATAAAACCCTTTTCCATTTTCTGACAATTGTTCCATTAAACTGGTATTTCCATCTCCACCTAAAAATTCATCATATATTGTAGTTGTATCATCTGCATATGATAATTTTGATTTAAAATTTAAATTTCTACATAATTTCACATATTTATTCCCATAATACGCAACATTTATAGAATTCATCACTTTTGAATATTCTACCAAATCTTCTATACAGTTAATCTGATAAGCATCTTCTTTTGAATCACCTGTTAAAGTATTTCCTTCTTCATCTCTTGTTATATCTCCTGGATAAGGGTCTGTTACTGGTTCTAATTGTCCTAAAATATTTCCATTTTTGTCAACTGCATAGTATCGATTTGTATCCTTAAAATAAATTTCAAACTCATTTCCTATGTCTGTTACTTCTGTTTTTCCCTCATCTGTTTCTTTGTCTAATTGTTTTTGTAACTCACTTTCTTCAATATTTCCATATTTATTATTCCCCATTGCTTGTACTGTTGCTTTTTCTACTATCTCTTTTTCATTAGCGATTTCCGTTTTTTCTTTTGCTTGTCCTGCATTACCTATAATTCCATTATTTCCCGTGATAGCACCTACTGTAATACCTGCTAAAATGAGTAGAATAATCACTGTTATTACTAATGCAATTAATGTGATTCCTTTATTCTTTTGTTTTTCTACTCTTTTCATTCAAAGCTCTCCCTTCTTATGTTTCTATTTTTATCAAATTCAGATAATATTTTTGGGTATCATTTGTTTCTTCATTTTATTGCATATAGTTCTGTACTCTAAGAATATCTATTAACCTTCCAAATCCTTGCTAGGCAATGGATTTATGTATTTTATACATAATAGAAATATGATAAGATTTTAAAAACTCACAGGAAAAACTTTTTTAATTTTTTCAGCATATTTTTATTGACTTTGCCATATTTTATTGTTAAAATTTAGATATCAAAAATGTTCTTAGAGTACAGAACTCTAGGACTTTTTGCGTTTTTTAGAGAGTAAAACTAGAAATTTTTTCTACTTTACTCTTTTTTGCATTTTTTTGTAGACAAGTTTCTCTTGTTAGTGTATAATAGGGATGTAGAATTTTATGAAAGCGAGGGAATTAGGATGTTAGATGATAAATATAACTCTATGAATAAAAATCAAGATAACAGAAATTTGTCTGACGTTTTTAAAGAGTTACAAGAAATTCGATATTCTGGAGCCAATCAAGTAAATACATCTTCAAATCCTAAAACAAATAGACAAGCTAGACCAAAAGCAAAAGTTTCTTTTATTGAAAATAGTAATATATCTTTTGATACAAAAAAAGGTGTAAAGCTTTCTAATTTAATGATTGTTTTTGTTATTTTAGTTTTAGTGATTATAGCTATCTTTCCGTTAAATGTATTTTCTGTGGAAACTAGCTCAAATGAAGATAATTCTGACGAAGTTGTAGAAACTGCATCTATTCCTACTAATATAGAAATTAATAGAAAAGCATTAAATATGCAAAAGATTATTTCTGAAAACTCTAGTTTTGAGAAGGTAAAAGAACAAGTTTCTGAAGAAAGAGAAATTGAATATGAAATTCAAACACAGCAAAATTCAACACTTCCAAGAGGAGAACAAGTTGTTTTGCAAGAAGGTGTTATGGGTAAAGAAAATGTTTCTTTAGTAAAAACATATGAAAATGGAGAATTTATAGAAGAAATCATTTTAGCAAAAGAAACGATTGAAGAACCAACACCTGAAATTCTAGATATTGGAACCTCAGATTTCTTAGCAGATTTAAATATACATATTGGTGATACAGTTTATTTAAATAAAGATGCGACTTTAAGAAAAGAAGCTTCTGAAGATTCAGAAGAAGTTGCTAGTATCAAAAATTATATAGATGTAAAACTTCTTGAATTACCAAATGAGGATTGGTGTAAAGTATCTTTTGATACAATTGAAGGATATTTACCAACAGATGTATTAACATCACCTACAAAAACACCAAGTATTATAGAGAAAAATAGAATTCAAAGAATTTTAATCAATGTCAATATTGAAATGGAATTAAATAAATCTACTGGATTAACTTTAAAAGATTATCAAACTATCTTTAAAGATTTACCAAATGATACAACTGGAATTTTTGAAGAAAATGCAGAAGTCTTTTATAACATGGACAAAAAGTATAATGTAAATGGTATCTTTATTGCTGCCATTGCAATCCATGAAAGTGCTTGGGGTACATCACAAATTGCAGAAGATAAGAATAACTTATTTGGTTATGGATCATATGATGAAACACCTTATGAATCTTCTTATGACTTTACTTCTTTTGCAGATGGTATTGAAACAGTAACAAAATCATTAGTAAAATATTACTTAAACCCTGCTGGAACCAAAATTTATGGCGGAGAAACAGCAAGCGCTTGGTATTACAATGGTCCTACAGTAGAAGGCGTTAACCAAAGATATGCAAGTGACCCAGATTGGCATACAAAAGTATATTCTTACATGGAAATGTTATATAATAGACTTAGCTAAAAGGAGTCATTATGAGAAAAATTAAAATTAAACACCATAAAATTGTTTTTACAATTTTAATATTAATATTATGTGTAGTATCATTTTTGTATTATGATTTAATATTTAAAGCAAGTTATGCAAAAGATGAATTTTCAAATCAAGTGGTTAAGATTGCTGAACAAAATGAAAATCCTATATTTAAAATTCAAAAAATTATTGTATACAGCAGTGCTAACGCCATTGATAAAAGTGAAAACGAATCTTTGCAAGATTTAAGTATATTGCAATATAGCGATATTGCAATATATCTAGATAATACAAGTACTGTTTATGATATTACAAATGAAAATACCGTAAAGGAACTATATATTGACAATATTAGTATATCTACTGGTTCAGATAAAGGACATCAATATGTAAATTACAAAAACGCATTAGATTTTGCCAAATATAAAGAAATTAAAGAATTAGATAGCGATAAAATCGAATACCACATTGTCAATACAAATCAAGAAAATAATAATACAGATTACTCAACACCTACTTTTTATGCAGATTGTTCAAATCCAATCACACTAGAATATATGAATCAAGATATTATCACAAACTATGCAGCATCTACTGATTCTAATACCATTTCTTTTAATGGAAAAATATTACAAGAAGCTGGTATCGATTTGAATGATGTAAATTATACTTTAAATTTTACAATTCATATTGTGAATAATTTAAATGAAGAATTTATCTGTCCAGTAAGACTTAAAGTAGATTTAAGTGGAAATGATGGTGGAATTTATAAAGGATATAAATATGATAACACCTCTGTTTCAGGATATGAATATAATTTTATTAAAATTGTAAAGTAGAACATAATAGATAAAAAAAGAACCACATGGTTCTTTTTTTATTACTATTTTTTATCCTTTTAATGCTCTGAATGAATTTAAAACAGCCAAAACGGTAACCCCTACATCTGCAAACACAGCTGCCCACATAGAAGCCAATCCAAATGCACTTAATATTAAAACACCGATTTTTACAATTAAAGCAAAACTAATATTTTGATATACAATTTTCAAAGTCTTTCTTGATATCTTCATAGCAGTTGCTATTTTAGATGGTTCATCTGTCATAATAACAATATCTGCCGCCTCTATTGCCGCATCTGAACCCAAAGCGCCCATAGCAATTCCTATATCTGCTCTTGCCAATACTGGTGCATCATTGATTCCATCACCGATAAAAGCTAATTTAGCCTCTTCATTTTTGTTTTTCAATAATTCTTCTACTTTATTAACCTTATCTACTGGTAGTAATTCACTATATACCACATCTAAATTTAGTTCTTGATTTACCTTTTCTGCTACATCTTTATTATCTCCTGTTAGCATTACTGTTTTTCTAATCCCAGCTTGTTTTAATTCTTGAATAGCCTTTTTAGAATCCTCTTTTACTTTATCACTAATCAAAATATATCCTGCATATTGTTTATCAATAGCTACATAGATAACTGTTCCCATTTCCTCCACCTGTTCTATATTCTTTAAGTTTAATTCATTCATTAGTTTTATATTACCACAAGCAACTTCTTTGTCATCAATTTTACTAATGGTTCCTTTTCCAGCTACCTCTTTACTATCCATTATTCGCTTTTTATTAATTTCTTTACCATATGCTTTTTGGATTGAAATAGATATTGGGTGATTTGAATAACTTTCACAATATGCTGCCAATTCCAATAATTCATCTTGTTCTATTCCATTCTCATTCTTGATCTTTTGAACCTCAAACACACCTTCTGTTAAAGTTCCTGTTTTATCAAATACAGCAATTTCTGTTTTTGACAATAATTCTAAATAATTGCTTCCTTTAACCAATATTCCTTTTTTAGAAGCTGCACCAATCCCACTAAAAAAGCTAAGTGGAACAGAAATGACTAAAGCACATGGACAGGATACTACTAAAAATGTAAGTGCTCTATATACCCATTCTAACATATCTGTTTTGGTTATCATTGGTGGAATAAACGCAATGATTAATGCTAAAAATACCACAATAGGTGTATAATATTTTGAAAACTTGGTAATAAAATTTTCTGTTTTCGCCTTTTTATTTGTTGCATTTTCCACCAAATCTAATATCTTACTAACAGTTGATTCTCCGAATTCTTTTTCCACCTTAATCTCTAAAACACCATTTAAGTTAATACAACCACTTAATATATTATCATTTACATTTACCTCTCTTGGCACAGATTCTCCTGTTAATGCAGCTGTATCTAACATAGATGTTCCAGTTATGACCACACCATCTAAAGGCACTTTTTCTCCTGGTTTTACAACGATTGTATCACCAATTCTTACTTCTTCAGGCGCTTTCTTTTCTACTTTTCCACCTATTTTTAAATTTGCATAATCTGGTCGAATATCCATTAAGCTTGCAATCGATTTTCTGGATTTTTTTACTGCATAACTTTGGAAATATTCTCCTACTTGATAAAATAGCATAACTGCAACTGCTTCTGGAAATTCTTTAATGGCAAAAGCACCAATTGTTGCAATACTCATTAAGAAATTCTCATCGAAGAACTCTCCATGAAACATATTTACCACTGCTTTTTTAACCACTTCAAATCCAACGATTAAATAACTTAATACATATAATCCAATTTGTATCATAGATATAATATTTTTATCTATGTTGATAAAATGAATTTTTTCTATGAATACGGCTATTAAAAAGATGATAGCTGCTACAATAATTTTTCTTAATCTCTTTTTCATTCTGCCACCTCTTTTCTAAACTTCTTTCAAAGTTGTATCAGGCTCTATTTTTTTTACTACTTTTTTTATTTCTTTTTCTACTTCTTTTTCTTTTTCATCTTCCATTTCTACAATCATTTTTTCTGTTACAAAACTTACTGAACATTCTGTAACACCTTCTATGTTTTTCACACCTTCTTCTATTTTTGCTGCACAATTTGCACAATCTAAATCTTCTAATATATAATTCTTTCTCATAAAAATCTTTTTCCTTTCTTTCTATTCTTATTCTTTATTAATTGTGTGTAAAATACCTTTTTCTATAATATGACGTGTACATGTATCTGCTAATGAATAATATACAATTTTACCTTCTCTTCGATATTTTACTAAATTAGCTTCTTTTAATGCTCTTAATTGATGTGAAATTGCTGACTTTGTCATATTTGTTAATACTGCTAAATCACATACACACATTTCATGAACATCTAATGCCCATAATATCTTTATTTTTGTATTATCACTAAATATTTTATAAAAATTTGCTAATGCCTCTATTTTTTTATCTGATAGCATATGGTCTTTTACAGTATCAATCACATCCTGATGAATACTATTACAATCACATGTTTCAATTCTTGCAACCATATTTTCCTCCCTTCTATATACAGTTGAATGTATATTCAATTATCTTTTACTATATTATAGTTGAATAGTCATTCAATTGTCAATACTTTTTATAAATTTATTGACAAAATGATGGTATTCATATATTAATACATTAAAGGAGTTTGAAATATGGTTAATGTTGTTTTAGGAATTGTAGAAAAGGAAAAGAAAATACTATTGGTAAAAAGAGAACGTGGTGATTTTGCTAACCTATGGGCTATCCCTCGGTGGTAAAGTTGAAGAATGTGAACATTTAGATAATGCCATTATACGAGAAATGTATGAAGAAATTGGGATTCCTATGAAATTTGTAAAATTATTAGGAATTGCAACTGAAATCATGCATGATAAGCATTCTACTAGTTTATTATATATTTGTCTATTAAATATAGAAAATGATAGTCTGGCTTCTATTCCAGAATTTGAAACCAAATGGTTTTCAATAGAAGAAATCAAAAAGGCTGATAACATTGTAGAAAGTGATAAAGTATTTATTGAACAATTTTACTTTCACTCTGATACCAATTATTTAAAATTAGATTGCTATCGAGATAACAAAGGAAAATATTATTGGAAATAAATTATGAAAGGAATTTATTATGAAACATAAAACCATCTTAATTCAAGGAGCGATGGATATTGAAGTAAAATACTTTATTCATCAATTAGAAAATATGCAAAAACATATAATTGCAGGATATGAATTTTATACAGGATATATTCATTCTTTAAAAATTATCATTTCCAAAACATTGGTAGGTGTGGTGAATGCTACTACAGCCACCACTATTGGTATTATGACTTTTCATCCAGATATTGTCATTAATCAAGGAATTGCAGGTGCACATAAAGCAACCCTTCATATTGGTGATATTGTTATTGGTGAAAAATGTTGTAATATTAATGCTTTCTCAATGCCAACAAAACAAGAAGGTTGTTCTTCTAATCCTTTTGAGTGGGAGCCTAATAAAAGAGGAAAAGAAATACAAGTTGGAAATACAATATTAGTAAATATTTTTCAAGATTTTTTTAAATCTAATTATGAAAAAGTAATTTATACTGGAATATTGGGAAGTGGAGATGTCTTTAACCGAGAATTCGATAGAATTACTTGGTTACAAAAGCAATTTAACCATCTTTGTGAGGATATGGAAAGTATAGGAACCTATTCTGTATGTAAACAGTTCCAAATTCCTTGTATTGGCATTAGAATTATTTCTAATAACGAACTTATAAATGAACAATTAGATAAAGAACAATCTATTACATTACAAAAACTTTTCATTGAATTTTTGCAGAATAAAACTGTTTGACTTTTTTAATAAAAAACAAATGAACATGTAAAATTTTATTTATAAATATAGTTTAATGATATTAAAATTGCATTTGCTTATAAAAAGTAATTATCCCCCGGCTAAGCCGGGGGCTTTTTACTCATAACGCCTAAAAGGCTATGTTACAAGCAGAGCCTCAAG
>CALXKD010000002.1 GCA_944388795.1 uncultured Clostridia bacterium | reverse complement strand
GCACCAAAGCTTGAAGGAAGAAATATGTTTACCATTCTTGCTAAAAAAACTGAAAAATAAAAAATAGGAAGGAGAATCATATTATGCCAAAATTAAAAACAAATAAAGCTGCAAAGAAAAGATATTCTTTAACAGCAACAGGAAAAGTAAAAAGAACAAAATCAAACAGAAGACACTTATTAGCAAATAAAACTAAAAGACAAAAAAAATCAGGAAAAATTCAAAATGCTTATGCAGATAAGACATGTAAAAATACAATTAAAAAATTATTACCATATGGTAATTAATGAGAATAATTAGAAAATAAGGAAGGTGATATATATGGCAAGAGTAAAAACAGCAAGAACAACAAGAGCAAGACATAAAAAAATATTAAAACAAGCTAAAGGATATTTTGGAGCAAAACATTATAGATTTAGAAATGCAAATCAAGCAGTTATGAAATCTTTATCTTATGCTTATGTAGGAAGAAAAGATAAAAAAAGTAATTTTAGAAAATTATGGATAGCAAGAATCAATGCAGCAGCAAGAATGAATGGAACAACATATAGTAAATTAATTGCAGGTTTAAAGAAAGCAAATGTAACAATTAATAGAAAAATGTTAGCAGAAGTTGCTGTATCAGATCCAAAAGCATTTACAGAAATTGCAGAAATAGCAAAAAAAGCATAATCTAAATATATGAAAGAATGAAGTTATTTTATATAAAATAGCTTTATTTTTTTTTTGCGTGAAAATATAAAAAAGATAAATTACAAAAGTGTTACAAAAATATTACGAAACAATTAAGTTTATGTAAAAATATGTAAAAATATTGAAAAAAAGAAATACCAATGATAGCATAATATCGAAAAAAGATAAAAGGGGATAAAGATATGAAAAACACAGTTATGAAAATTTTAAGTATATTAATTATTATATGCAGTATATTTTCTTTTGGAACAGTTTATGCTAAAAGTCAAACAGAAAACAATATATCAGCAATTGAATATACTGAAGATTACAAAGAGTGGTTAAAGCTAACTGATGAAGAGAAAGAAGGAAGATTAGAGCCAAGAAAATATGATATTATAACAGGAAGAAATAACTCATCTTATTTAAAAGATATGGATAATATTTTTAAAATGCAACAATTGTTAAGAGCAAATGTATCAGCAAGTTATAATTTACAAGATATCATTCCTGAAAATGTAAAAGTTAGAAATCAGATGCAAACAAATAGCTGTTGGGCATTTGCAGCGATAGGTGTATTGGAATCACATTTAGCATTAAGAGATAAAAATACATCAAGCGCAACAACTGTTTATGACTTTTCAGAAAAACATATGAATTATGCAACAGCTAAAGCAGCTTTCTTAAATAATGAAATTAATCCATATGGATATACAAAAGAAGTAAGTGATGGTGGTAATTTCTATTTAGCAACGCAATATTTAGCAAATGGGTTAGGGGCAGTAGATGAAAGTGAAGTACCATTTGTAAATAGTGAAGAAGATATTGATATATCAGAAATACAAAATAAAGAGGTAAAAACAACATTATATGATACAGTAGAATTTCCAAGCTTAACTGCTGCAGAAAGAGATCAAATTATGACAAGTATGAAGGAACATATTGTTAATTATGGTGGATTACAGGCTGGATTACATGGTGCAACACTATTTACAGGTGATAGCTATAATAATGAAACAGGTGCTATTTTCTGTAACAATGTCATATCAGAGCCAATTGATCATGCAGCCGTTATTATTGGATGGGATGATAATTATAGTAAAGAGAATTTTAATACAGAGCAACAACCTTCAGAAAATGGTGCATGGATTATAAAAAATTCATGGGGAGAAAATATGACTGAAAAATTGAGTCTATTAAAAGAAACACTTTTTGAAGCACAACAATCAACCTGTGAAGCAAATGGATGGTATTCACCAGAAGAAATACCAACAGACGTTATCTTGGAAATGTATAAAGCAAGTTATGGAGAAGATAAAGTAACGGTTCAAGGTGAAGATCTTGTAGTAGAAATCGGAAATAAAGGATATATGTATATTTCTTATGAAGATTGTAATATATATAAAGATTTAACAGGTATAGAAAAAGCAACAAATAGTAAAGATTTTAAAAATGTATATCAAAATGATATATTAGGTCCCAATAATGCTATTGGTGTTAATGCTGGATTAGCAGGTTTAGTGAATGTCCATTTAGCAAATGTATTCACAAGAGATGCTAGTGTAGAAGAAGCATTAGATAAAATTAGTATATATACAACTCAAGAATATACTTGCAAAGTGTTTGTAAATCCAAATGGAGATAGCAAGGCAAAAGAGGATTTACAAGAAGTGAAATTAAAAGCGGGAGAAACAGAAACCTTTGAAGCAGGATATCATACAATAGAATTTGCAGAACCAATAAAATTAACAGGAGATAAATTTGTAGTTGTTGTGCAAGTGACAAATGATTATCAGCAAAAAGTAATTGCATTAGAAAGTAAAGAGGCAGATTCAATGTGGCAGGATGCAATTGTAAATCCAGGTGAAAGCTTCTGTGCAATAGAAACAGAATTTGAAAACAATGTTTGGACAGATTTAGCTACAATGGAGGATGAAGCATTAAGAGGAAATCTTTGTATCAAAGCATATACCACTTCAGAGGAAGTCACAGAAGAAGCAACTTTAACAGATATATATGTAGAAACACAACCTACAAAAACAGCATATACAGAAGGTGAAAATTTTGATAAATCTGGTATGAAAGTTATGGCTAGATATAGTGATGGTTCTACAAAAGAAGTTACAAATTATACAATTGTAGGAGGAGAAAATTTAACAACAGATGCAACTAGTGTAACCATCCAATATACAGAAAATGGAATCACAAAGACAACTACACAAGCAATTACTGTAAAAGCTAAAGGAGAACCAACAGATCCGGAAAAACCAAGTGATGATCCAGTTCCATCAGATTTTAGCAATGCTAAATCTGTCATAACAGAATCAAAAATATATTTCAATTCTAAGGATTTAACCCAATCATCAAGTGAAATAACCATAAAGATATCTGGTATTAAAATGGGAGATGAAACAAATACATATAAATACTATTATCATATTTCTGGAACACAAGGAGATGAAAATATAACAGATTGGAAGGAGACGGAAATAGAAAAAGAAAGTGATGGAACTTATTCTATAACCTTACATATTCAATCAGATATAGTAAATAATTATGCAGAAGTCACAGAATCTGACAATTTGTATGTATATATTAGAGAAGTGGCACAAGTAGATGGAAATGAAGTAGAAAACATTGTTACATTACAAACAGAAAATCAATCAGAGCCAGAATGCTATATAGATGGTAATTATGTTGGGGGTATAGAGGATGTTTTAAATTACAACAATGGTAATCACAATAATAGTACAAACAATGGAAATGAGGAACAAAAAGAAGATAATACAGTGGCTTCAGGAATATTACCTTATGCAGGAAGCGTTGCATTTAAAGTTATTGTGATATTAGCTATTATCGCTTTTGCAGGATTTGCATACTATAGATATAAAAATATAGATAGATAAAAGAAAAATGAGAGTGAGGAAGGATACAAGAACTTCTTTTCTCTCATTTTTTGATATATTTAAAATTATTGCTTCTTCATTTTTGGCTTTGAAATAAGTGAGGCTAGATATCCAAAAAAGATAGCAGCGGCAATTCCACCAGCGGCAGCTTTTATGCCTCCAGTAAAAGCACCAACTAATCCTGCGTTTTTGACTTCTTCAATGGCACCTTTTGCCAAATTATAACCAAAGCCAGTTAGAGGAACCGTAGCCCCAGCACCTGCAAAATCTACTAAATATTGATAAATGCCTAATCCACCTAAAATAGCACCTAATGTTACAAAGGTAACCAATATTCGGGCAGGGGTTAATTTGGTTTTATCAATTAATATTTGACCAACTACACAAATAAGACCACCTACCACAAAACATTTTAAAAGTGTAGACCATTCAAAAACAGAAGACCAATCAACTTCGCTCATAACATCCTCCTTCTATTATAAATTTTCAATACTAATGGCATGTGCAATACCTGGAATAGATTCTCCTTGTTGAGAACTTGTAGAATTCATTAAAGCACCTGTAGCAATTAATAAAATTCTTTTCATTTTTCTTTCTTTTAATTGTTTGAAGAAATATCCAGAAAATACAGTACCACAACAAGCACAACCACTACCACCGCTATGTGTATCTTGATGTTCTTTATCAAAGATTAAAACACCGCAATCATTATAATTATTTTTAATGTTATATCCATTGGTTTTTAGTAAATCAATAGCGATATCTTTACCCACATATCCTAAATCACCACTAATAATGGCATCATAATAATTTGGACTTCTACCTGTATCTATAAAATGAGCCGTTAAAGTATCTGCAAAACTCGGAGCCATAGCAGCTCCCATATTATTTCCATCTTTAATTCCCATATCGATAATTTTACCTGGCGTAATATGGGTAATATATGGACCAGAGCCATTTTTAGAAACGATAGCAGCACCTGACCCTGTAACTGTCCATTGACTTGTGGGTGGTCTTTGATTTCCTAATTCTAAAGGAAAACGGAATTGTTTTTCAGCACTACAAAAATGACTTGAGGTTGCACATAAGACGTTATTTGCAAAGCTTTCCACACAAATAGCGCCTAGGGTTAAGGATTCTACAAAAGTAGAGCAGGCACCAAATACACCGAAAAAAGGAATATTTAATTCTCGTAAGCCAAAACTGGAAGAAATACATTGGTTTAATAAATCTCCTGCAAACATACAATCAATTTCACTTGCAGAAATACCGCGATTTTTGAATAACCATATTTACGGTTTCTTTTATAATTTTACTTTCTGCTTTTTCCCATGTTTTTTCACCCCAAAATTCATCTTCTAAAGTTTGATCAAAATATTTAGCTAAAGGACCTTCTGCTTCTTTAGGACCAACAATAGAAGCACATTCTAAAATAGAAGGTGGGGTTGTAAATTTTATAGTTTGTTTTCCTAATTTTTCCAAAAAGTTCAACTCCTTTGAATTTAAACTAAGGTTATAGTTTGTGTGTTAAATATTAGATAAATAATACCAACTAAAATAGAAGTGGATATACCAAATACCAAAACTGGTCCAGCAACTGTAAACATTTTTCCGCCAACTCCCATAACATATCCTTCTGATTTATATTCCATAGCAGGAGAAACAATAGAATTAGCAAATCCTGTAATAGGAATTAAAGAACCAGCACCTGCAAATTTTCCAATTTTATTAAAGATATTTAAACCAGTAAGAAATGCAGATAAACCAATTAATAAAATGGAAACAATTGTCCCTGAGGTTTGTGTATCAAAACCTTTATCTTTGCAAATATTAAGAATAATTTGACCAATTGTACAAATTAGTCCACCAACCCAAAATGCATTAAAACAATTTTTAATAATAGGGGAATTAGGTGATTTTTTATCAACATATTCTTGATAAGTTTTCTTGGTTTCTATTGGATTTTCCATAATACATAATTCCTTTCAAAAAATTTAAGCATCTTTATTATCTTTTCTATTTAAATCAATAGAAAAAGAAATATCTAAATCAACAAAATATTCAGAAATTTTGTCACCACTGATGCTTGCTCTTTGTTCTAATATTCGAACATCAGAAAGATAATCAATTGTTTTAGAAGCTTCTGCAACAGCTTTTACAATAGCATCTTTCCAGGAAACGGTTGAATTACCAGTAATGATTAAATGTTTTTTTATTTCCATAAAATTACCTCCCAATCTTTTAAAGGTATCGTTTCCAAAAAAATAAAAAAATATACAAAACTGGTAGAAAAAATATAAATAAAATTATATAATTTAGAAAAAATAAAAAATAAAGGAAATAAAATAAATGGATATTGTAAGAGAAATTGCATTAAAAACAGTATATAAAATTGATAAAGAAGAAGCATATTCTAATATTGCGTTAGATGAGATGATAAAAGATAATAGAAAAAAGTTGGATGATAGAGATATTGGCTTTATATCAGAATTAGTTTATGGTATAACCACTTGGAAATTAACATTAGATGAAATTATTAAAAAATATTCTAAAATAAGACTAAAAAAAATCTCTCCATGGATTTTAAATATATTAAGAATGGGAATTTATCAAATTGTTTTTTTAGATAAAGTTCCTAAATCAGCAGCAGTTAATGAAAGTGTGAATTTGGCTAAGCGATATGGACATAAAAGTAGTTCTAATTTTGTAAATGCCATATTAAGAAATGTAGAAAAACACGATTATGAAGAATTTTTTCAAATAGAAGATGATATAGAAAGAATATCGAAAACCACCTCTATGCCAACATGGATTATTGAAGAATTGTTAAAAGAAAATGATATACAATTTGTAGAAGAGATTTGTAAAAATTCCAATATAAAACCAAAAGTAACAATCAGAATCAATACATTAAAAATCAATAAAGAAGAGATGGAAAAGTTATTAAAAGAAAGAAATATAGAATTTGAAGAAGGAAAGTTAGAAAACTTTTTGATTTTAGATAAAGTAAAACACATAGAAAATTTAGATATATATAAAGAAGGATATTTTACGATTCAAGATGAGGGTGCAGGATTAATCGCATATATGTTAAAACCAAGAGAAAATGAAATTGTCTTAGATGCTTGTAGTAGTCCAGGAGGAAAAACAACATATATGGCTGAAATGATGGAAGATAAAGGAAAAATAGTGGCATTTGATTTACATGAACATAGAGTAAAATTAGTAGAAGAAAATGCAAAACGATTAGGAATTCACATCATTAAGACAAAATGTGAAGATGCTAGTATATATAAAGAGGAATATAAGGAAAAATTTGATAAAATTCTTTTAGATGTACCATGTTTAGGATTAGGTGTATTGAAACGAAAACCAGATATAAAATGGAAAAGAAAGAAAGAGGATATAGAAGAAATTACAAAAGTGCAAAAAGAAATTTTAGAAACATGTTCAAAATATTTAAAAACAGGAGGACAATTAGTATATTCAACATGTAGTATTTTAAAAGAAGAAAATGAAGATATTATACAAGAATTTTTGAAGAAACATACAGATTTTGAACAAATATCTTTAAACGAAGAAAAATATGAAGTTAATATAAATAAGAATGGAAATATCCAGTTATATCAAAATATAGAAAATGATGGTTTTTTTATTAGTAAATTACAAAAAAAGTAAATATTACAATTGTATTACACTTCAATTACAATTACATTAAATGTATTGATTTTTGAGTCAATAATGATAAAATAAGTTAGAATAAATTAGCGTAATTGTTAAATGTTGTAGAAAGTTAACAATTTATTCAAGTATCAAATTTTGTTATATGCAAAAAATAGGAATAAATAAAATAAAAAAGGAGCAAAAGATGGCTAACTGTTTAGGGTTATATGTAGAAAACAATATAATTAAATATGCAAAAGTTTCAAAAGAACATGAAAAAATCAAAGTAGAAGCTTTTGGTGTCAAATTTTATGAAAATTTAGAAAAAGCTATAGATCAAATTATTGAAGAAACATATAGCTATAAAACACCAATAAGTATCAATTTGTCAGAAGAAGTGTATAACTATTTTGATATGTTTGCCATGTTAAGTAATAAAGACTTATCAAAAGCAATCAAAACAGAATTTGAAATGTATTGTAGTGATCAAGGATATAATCCAAATGTTTTTGAAACAAGATATGTCGTTTCACAAAACCCAGAAGATAAAGAAAAATTAAAAGTTATTCACATTGCAGCAAACAAAATAGAATTGACCAAAAAAGTACAAGTATTAGAAAAGGAAAAATTAACAAATATTGTTCCCGTTTCTATGACAATTGCAAATTTAATAGAAACCAAACCAAAAGAAAATTGTTTGATTGTTAATATAGAAGATAATACAACCGTAACGACTATATTAGATGAAAATATTTTTGATATAAATGTTTTTGAAGAAGGAAGCCAAGAATTTTTAAGAAAAATCAATTTAAAGGAAAATTCTTTAGCAAAATCTTATGAAATATGTAAAAATACAACGATTTATACATCAGAAGGAAAAGATCTTCAAGAAGCAGAAATTGGATACTTAGAAGATATTATGCCAACATTATATACAATTGTTGGAAATGTAAGAAAAATCATCAATGAAAGTGAAGAAAAAATTAATAAAGTTTATTTAACAGGTACAGCAACATTGATTAACAACTTAGATTTATATTTTCAAGAATATTTAAGCGAAATCGATTGTGAGATTTTAAAACCATATTTTATAAGTCCAACAAATGATATTAATATACAAGATTATATAGAAGTCAATTCAGCAATGTCTTTAGCATTATCAGGACTTGGACAAGGGGTACAAGGAATTAACTTCAAAAAACAAAACTTTAATGATAAAATTCCAGATTGGTTAAAAATAGAAGTTAATCCAGGAAAAGAGAAAAAGAGTAAACTTGCTACATCAGGCTGGTTTACAAATGACTTAGGAGAAAAACTAGATAAGACAGAAATCAGTTTATTAAGAACAGTGGGAGGCCTATTAATACTATTTATAGTATATAGTTGTTTTTCTGTGTTATTAAATAATCAAATGGAAAGTAAGGAGGCAGAAGCTCAAGAGTCAATTAATAGTACAACTGCGCAAATCCAGTTAGTAGATAGTGATAAAACCAAGATAGAATCTAGAACAAATGATTATACAGAAATGATACAAAATTTACAAGACTTGAATAATAGAATTACAGATGCAAGTAAAACAAGAGATGCTATACCAAATTTGTTAGACAGAATCATGTTTATTATACCAGAAAATGTACAATTAACATCAATCAAAAATACAACAGGAACACATATTGTTATTGAAGCACAATCAAATAAATATGAACAATTAGGTATGTTTAAAGCAAAATTAGATACAGAAATGTATTTAACAAATGTCATTTCTACTTCAGGACAACAATCTAACAATGTTATTAAAGTAACGATAGAAGGAGATTTACCATGAAAAAATTACTAATACTAATATTAATCGCACTTGTATTAGCATTAACGATTTTTACAATTATAAATGGAATAGAAATTGGTGGTCTTAGTGTATTGGGAATCAAACAAATTCAAGATAAAAATGCAGAATTAGAAGAAACTGTAACAGAAGCTACTAGACTAGCAAGTTCAAATTTTCCAAGTGCAGTTAGTGAATTAAATGCAAGTATGGACGATTTACAAGAACAAAAAACCGCATATGAAGATATGGTAGCTGTCAGTGATACAGGAGATGTTCAAACAGCAAGTCAATTATCAAATTATAATTTGGATTTCTTGTGGACACAAATTGGTACACATGCTACTAGTGAGGGAGTTAATATAGACATGGCATTAACACAAGGAACAGGAGGACAAAATGTTTATAATATTAACTTTACTGCTGTTGGAAGTTATGTAGGAATATCTGAATTTATACGAGATATAGAGGATGATTCAGACTTAGCATTTAAAATTGAAGAATTTTCAATGACAGCAGGAGAATCTACTTCACAATTAAGAGCAACTTTTGTATGTAAGAATATACCAATAGAAGGAATTTCTTCAATAGATACACAAACACAAACAAATACAACAAATAGTACTAATACGACTTCAACAAACACTACAACCAATAGTACAAATACAACAAATACAACGAATACGACAAATACAACAAATTAGTAAAGGAGAGTATTATGGCTAAAAAAGTTATAAAAGAAATTATCATTATGTTATTATTATGTTTGGCAATTATATTAATACTTGGGGTATTACTATATGAATATGTACCAAGTAATAAGATTATACCAGAAGAAGTATCTTATACAACACCAGAGGAGGTTAAAGAAGAGCTAAGTAAAGGTGAAAATGTAGAAGATGAACAAGTAATATTAACATATAGTATAGATGCAACAGACTTGAATAATTATGAAAGAATTAATAGCTATGTACCAGGAAAGACAAATCCTTTCTCATCTTATGATACATCTTCAACAAGTGGAGAGGAAAATAATTCAAATGGAAGCACATCTGGTAGCAATAGTAACGCAAATTCAAGTAGTTCAAGCAGTTCAAATAATTCAGGAAGCTCAAGCAGTTCAACAGATGATACAAACACAGGATATTTTCCTGACAAAGGAACCAAATAAAATTTAGTTTTTAACGTTATGTTTTTTTAAACATAAATAATATATATTAATTTATTTCAAAAGAAAAGGAGGATAAACGAAAATGAGAAACCAAAGAGGTATTACTTTAATCGCATTAGTTATCACAATTATCGTTTTATTAATTTTAGCAGGAGTGTCAATTGCAATGCTTACAGGAGATAATGGAATTTTGAATAATGCAGATAGAGCAGCAAAAGAAACAGCTATTGCTAATGCAAAAGAAAAAGTTTCAACAGAAGTAAATGAAGCAATGACAAATTATTATGCTAATGTTTATGCTGATGATGGAAGTGAAACTATGTTAAATGCAGTAAACCAAGCAATTAAAGGCTGTGTAGGAACAGAAGATGGTGCAGAAATAAAATACACAGAAGCATCAGATAGTACTGCAGGAAAAGTAACAATAACTTATGAAGGTACTGAGGTTGCAACAGGTACAGTTTCAACAAAAGGTACATTTACTTGGGATGCATCTTCAGAAGATTAATAGTGTAAAATAAGAATTAAAGGCCATACGCACACTAAAGTGTGTATGGCTTAAATAATAAAAATGCAAAAAATGTGCAGAAATGGATACAACAAAAGAAAACTTATATAAACTTTAGAAGGAGAAGAAATGGATATACTACTATATATATTTATCTTTATCATGGGAACGGTATTTGGTAGTTTTTTTACATTAGCAGTCTATAGAATACCTAAAAATCAAGATATAACACATACACATTCTTATTGTCCTAATTGTCATCATAAATTAGGCTTTTTAGACTTAATTCCCGTATTTAGTTATATTTTCTTATTAGGAAAATGTAGACATTGTAAACAAAAAATTAGACCTAGATATTTCATTCTTGAAATATTGTCAGGAATTACTTTTGTATTAGTAGCATATTTCATGAATATATCTGTAGAGAATTTAAAACTAACAGTCCTAGCTGAGGGTGCATTTATGGCACTTTATTTGTGTTTCATATTTATTATGGCTGGGATAGACTTAGAAAACAGAAAAATAGAAAAATCAATTTCTATGTATGGAATTCTTGTATCTATAGCATATATAGTATATCTATGTGTGATAGAACATGCTAGTATATATAGATATATTATATATTTACTATTCTATATAATGATATTAATTTTAGACACCATTACCTTAAAACGATATGCCAAAAATAGTTATGTCAATGGTGTGATATTAACAGCAATAACGATGGCAATATTTACAGGAGAATATGTAATGATAAATACGATTATTATGACATCACTTGCAGTTTCTTTTAATTTGTTATTACATAAACTTCAAAATATTAGAAAAAGGGTAAGAAGAGAAAAAAAGGACTATGGAAAAAATATCAGTTATGGTTTTTATTTAGGAGTAGCCAATATTTTAAATTTATTGTTTGTATTAGCTTGGTATAAATTTTTTATTTAATCAAAAACTAAGAAAGGAAAAACTATGGATATAAAAAGTCAAAAAGGAATCACAACAATAGATGTCACGATTTCCATCATTATTATAACCTTGTTTGTTGCATTAATTGCTACACTTATGTATATGATTCGTTCGAATTCTAATACAATAGAAAGAAAAGCAGAAGCAACCAATTATGCAATTAATACAATTGAGGAAATAAAAGCAGCAAATTTTGAAGAGGCTGAAAATCTAGCAGGAGAAGGAAATATTGGGGATACAGGGTATTATAAAAAAGTCACAATAACAGATTATGCAGATTTACCAGAAAATCAAGGAGATAGTACAATATTACCTGGATTAGTCAAAAAAGTTACAGTAGAAATATCATATCAAAATGGAAATACTACTGAAACAGTTGATTTATCAGCTGTAATAACAAAAAATGATTAAGGAGTAAAATATGAAAACAGAAAAAGGTGTAACATTAATATCTGTAACCATATATGTCATTGTTATGTTAATTGTTGTATCAATTATAACCGTTTTGACAGTTTATTTTTATAGAAATGTAGATGTAAATTCTGCAAATGAGGATTTCAATCAACAATATACAAGATTTAATTCGTATTTTACAGAGGAAATTAATAGAAAAGGAAATAAGATAGCAGGATATGAAGATATCAATGATGAAGAAGGAAATTTGAAACAAAGATATATTATATTTTCAAGTGGAAATCAATATACTTTTGTCAAACAAAACCAAGCCATATACATGAATGATACAAAAATTGCAGAAAATATTACCGGATTTGAATATAACATACAACAAACAAATGGAAAAACAACCATAACGGTTGTAATAAGTAAAGGGGATAATTTAACAAGAACTACTAATTATACTTTAGTAGACTAAAACTGCGAAAGAGGTGTATATATTATGGATTTAAAAAAGAGACAACCAATAGGTGTAGAATTAGTAAAAAGAGGAATTGTGGATGAGGAAGATATACAAAGAGCATTAGATTATCAAAGACAACATCCAAATGTAAAAATTGGAGATTGCTTATATGAGTTAGATGTATGTGATCCATATATATTAATAACAGCTATAGGAGAGATTTTAGGAGAAAAAGGAATTTTATTAAGTAAAAGCTCTATAAAAATTAATATTGAAGAATATATCTCTTTAGATATTGCAAAAAAGAATAAGGCAATTCCTTTTGAAATTGAAAATGGAAAAATAAAGGTATGTTTTGCGAATACAGTTAATAGAAGAAGTATAGAAACCATAAGATTACTTTTCTTAAATAAAGGTTTAATTATGGATACGTATATTACATTTGAAAAAGATATTGTCCAAATTTTAAAATCTTTAGAAGGAAAAGCTAATACAGATATTACAGAAGCTGGTGTTACGATTATTAATTTAGTCGATAGTATTATCAAAACAGGAATTGAAAAAAGAGCAAGCGATATTCATATAGAGCCAATGGCAACTTCTGTTAGGGTAAGATATAGAATAGATGGAGAGTTATTTACAGCTGCTAATTTGGATAAGGAAAAACAGCATCAAATTATTGGTAGATTAAAGGCAATTTCTAATATGCATCAAGAAAAACAAGAATCACAAGATGGTAGAATTTTACTATATGAAGATTATAATATCCGTGTATCTTCACAACCAAATGTATATGGGGAGAAGTTTGTTCTTAGATTATTAAAGAAAAATGCAAATATTAAAAATATATTTGACTTAGGATATTACGGAGAAGAGCAAGAATTTGAAAAAAGTATTAATAAAAGAAATAGTATTACGATTATTGCTGCTCCAACAGGAGAAGGAAAGACTACTTCTTTGTACAGTATTATAGATTATCTAAATAAGCCAGAAATCAATATTACAACAATTGAAGATCCTGTCGAAATTCGAATACCAGGCTTAAACCAAATAGAAATCGATAATAAGACAACCTTTGCAGGAGCATTAAGAACTGTATTAAGACAAGATCCAGATATCATATTAGTGGGAGAAATCAGAGATAGAGAAACAGCAGAAATAGCTGTACAAGCTGGACAAACAGGACACTATGTTTTATCAACCATTCACACAATTGATAGTATAGAAGTAATTAACAGATTAAGAAAAATCGGAGTTTCTGATTATGATATTGCTAGTACATTAGCAACTGCTATATCACAAAGATTGGTAAGAAGAATTTGTCCAAAATGTAAACGTGAAAGAGAATTTACGAAAGAAGAAAAAGAGATTATAACCAATATATTAGAAAAATATGGAGAGAAAGTTGACTTAAAAGATATAAAAACATATGATTCACTTGGTTGTGATTATTGTAATGGAACAGGCTTTTATGACAGAATTGGTATTTTTGAAATCTTAAACATTACAGATGAATTAAAAGAGCTAATTGTTTCAGGTGCATCAAGTATGGAAATTAGAAGAAAAGCATTAGAAGAAAATTATAGACCATTAATTGTAGATGGTATCAGAAAAGTAATCAAGGGAGAAACCACTTTAGAAGAATTAAATAAAAAATTATTATTTTTCTAATAAAAAACGCTAAGGAGGGAATAAAACATGAATATGGATAAAATTCTAGATATAGCAATGGAGAAGGATGCGTCAGATGTTCATCTAATATGTGGAAATAAACCAATGCTTAGAATTGCTAGAGATTTAGTAATAATAGAAGAAATGAAAGTACTTACAGAAGAAGATATGACAGAGGCATATGATTATTTGGTAAGAGGAAATATAGATAAAGATGAGGTATATAATACAACCAAAAAATTGGATATATCTTATGAATATAAAGATATTCGTCTAAGAGTCAATATTTCATCTTCAGATGAAATTCCAACATGTACCTTAAGACTTATAAAAAATGAATTACCACCTTATGAATCTTTAGGAATTCCAGATGTTGTAAGAAGAATGACATATCAGCCACAAGGATTGATTTTGGTTACTGGTAAAACAAACTCTGGTAAAAGTACAACCCTAAATTCTATGATAGACTATATCAATGAAAATCAAAATAAAAAGATATTAACATTGGAAAACCCAATAGAATATAAACATCATTCTAAAAAATCATTAATTGTCCAAAAAGAGGTAGGAAGAGGAAGAGATGTTTTAACCTTTAGTGATGGTGTAAAAAACTCTTTAAGAGAGGATTGTGATATCTTAGTAATTGGAGAGATTAGAGATAGAACCACTATGGAGGCTGCCATTGAAATGGCAGAATCAGGACATTTAGTAATTGGTACCTTGCATACAAAATCTTGTGCAGAAACAATTGATAGAATGATAAACTTCTATGAAGTAAGAGATCAAGCAAGTGTAAAATATTTATTATCTGCTTTATTAAAATTGGTTGTTTCACAAAGATTATTAAAAGGAACAGATGGAAAATTAGTTTTAGTTCCAGAGGTTATGGTAGTAGATAATATTGTAGCAGGAATTATTAGAAAAGAAAAATTAAGTGTATCTGAAATAGAAGATGCAATACAAAGTAATTTGGAAAAAGGAAGTATTGGTCTAATCAATTCATTAGCAGAGTTATTTGTAGAAGATAAAATTACATTAGAACAAGCAAAATCACAAATAGAAGAGAAAAACCAAGAAATATTAAATAGAACAATTATGCAATTAAAAATTAAAAAAAGCGCTAATAACTAGAAAAAAGGAGGTAAAACATGCCAACTTATATATATAGGGCGATGACGAAATCTGGATTAGTGGTTAGAAATAAGATAGAGTCACCAAGTAGACAGAATTTGCTAAAAACATTAAAGGGTAATGGTTTATTACCAATTGATGTTCAACAAATCCGATATGTAGGTAAACAACAAAAAAAGGCAAAGAAGAATATTACCAATATAGAAGAAATTATGAAAAATGTTAATACGACCAATATTGGTAAAAGTAAGCCAAAACAATTATCTACAAAGGAGAAAATTAATTTATATTTTGCCAAAACTGAAAAAATTACAAGTAGAGATATTATTATTTTTACGCAAAACTTTTATTTATTAAAAAAGGCAAACTTTAATAATATACATGCATTAGATACCATTATTCAGAGTACGGAGAATGTATCATTTAGAGGCATATTAGAGGATATATTAGCAGGTGTTGAAGCTGGTGAAAATATGTATACAACGATGGAATATTATTCGAATATATTTCCATATATCTATATTAATATGATAAAGGTAGGGGAATTATCAGGATCACTTACCAATTCACTAGAACAAGCTGTAAAATATCTAGAAGAATCTGATGCTTTAACAAGAAAATTAAAATCAATATTAATTCCAAATATTGTTCAATTTGTTTTACTTTTGGTAATGCTTTTTGCTGGAACTTTAATTGCAATACCTACGATTCAAGGAATATTTGATGAAATCGGAACCGAGGAAGAATTGCCAGCCGTTACGTTATGGTTTGCAGATGTCGTCGATGTCATGATTGCCTATTGGTATATACCAGTCATTATACTGGTCGCAATTGCAGCTGCAATTATATTCTATATTAATACACCAAAAGGAAAATATAATTTTCACTATTTTAAATATAAAATGCCAATTTTTGGAGAATTAATATTTGCATTAGATTTCTCAAGATTTTTAAAGGCCATGCTGTTAAACTTGAGAAATGGAATGAGAATACAGGATTCTATTGAAGTTAGTAAAAATGTAGTTAAAAATTATGTCATGTTATCTATGATAGAAACCTCTATTAATAATATATTAACAGGTAGTTCATGGATAGAACCATTTGAAGAGTCTGGTTTGGCAAAACCTATGATAACAGAAATGTTAAAAATTGGTATGCAAACAGATTTAGCAGAAATGATGGAAAAATTAGTAGAATATATGCAAATTGATATAGACAATATTATGGAAAAGATTATGAAGGTATTACCACAAGTGGTTTATGCAATTGTCGGAGTTGTTTTAATCTTCTTTGTATTGGTTGTATTAGTGCCATGTATTCAAGTATATATGGGAAATTTCTTATTCTCAGCTTATGGTGTATAAATGTCAAAAACGGGATTTTGAGGTTAGACTCAAAAATCCCGTTTTATAGTATATAGGAAAAGGGAATATAGGTATTAAAAAAATGGGGGAAGTTCCCCCAACGGTGATTAAAACCAAACCAATAATGTTACAATTTAAGAAAAATCTTCTTGATGCTCATAAAGAGAATAGTATTCTTTTCTGATTCCTTCGATATTTTCCCACATGGAATCCATAGAGTTTACAGTGATAGAATATTTTTCGACAATTTCATCTGGCAAATCGATAGAATCATCATACCCATTAAAAGAGTATTCATAGATAAAAGAGGTATTATTCACCATAAAAGATATATCACACTCCCAAGTGTTAAGGGAATATGAAAAGTTGGCATTAGAAAAACAATCTTCTAAGGCGATTAATGAAAGTGTTTGTTTCCCGATTTCTTCTTTGGGAAGAATATTATTAGTATATATACTGGAATTTTTAAGCATTTCCCAGTTATCTGCGACCATTATATAATATTTTCCCGATTTCTTTATAATTGGTAATGTTACTTTACCAAATAAGGTACTTCGATTATATACAGTTTCTATATCTTCAGCAACCTTCTGGAATTGAACACCTGGTTTATCATTAGACATATAAACTTCTATCCAAAAAAGTTCATTATCAGATGTTGTAATAATACCATTTGATAATGACTCAATTGTATTGATAGTTCCCTCCTCAAAAGGATATGAGGAAATTTCAACTCCGTCTTTATAAAAAGTATAGGTATTATCTTTATACAATAATGTATAATCACCTACTTTTTTAATATCGTAAGCATATGACGACAAAGAGTCTAGCATGCCAGACGGAAGATCAGGATATGGTGTTAATAATGTTTCTTCTATTGTTGTTCCTACTTTTATCTGATAAAGAGAATCATAGCAATAGCCATAAATAGATATATCAGAATTTTTTGTCTTATAAATAGAAAAATCTTCAAATCTCATTATGCTATCAGGGCTATTTACAGAAAGTACCCAAACATTATCTAAATAAGTCAATTGTATCACATTTGAATTAAATTCATATATAATGTCATCTATTTGGTGTTTTTCTGCATAGCTCATGTCATCTAAAATAAATTCTGGTAATTCATTTTTATACCATGTTTCATTTTTTTCATTAGGCTCTACATCCATCTGTAACAGATAGTCAGAAATTTGTCTGTTGATAGCTCCATCCTTGAGGTTAAAATACGGAAGAGACAGTATTTTGTAAGAAACCAAAATTACAATCATTATAAGCATTAGTAAAAGTAATATATGTATGCATTTACCTATTTTATCTTGTGTCCGCTTAGTTGTTGTGTTTACTTTTTTCATATAAAGTCTCCTTTTATATAATTTATTGGTTATAAATAGTTAAAAATATGGTTCACCCTACACTCCTTTCTAAAAATTATCTTAAAAAAGCTATCTATGTTAACGTAAAAATAACGCTTGGTCAATTATATCAGGAATTTGGTGACAATTCAAGCATTTCGGGGAAGGGGAATATGATATATTTAAAAATTTTTCAGAAGATACTGTTTTTTTTCGAACCATATGATATAATCAAAACGAAGGTCAAAAAAGATATACTATTGCTATAGGAAGTTGAAAGGTAGTGAACCTAAAATGAAAATAGGAATTGATTTAGGTGGCAGTCATATTGCCATGGGAATAGTGGATAATCGAGGAAAAATTTTAGAAAAAGTAGAAAAAAGAATTACAAAAGCAGAAAAAGGAAATATCAAAAAGGTAATAGAAGAATATATATTTGAAAAAACAGAGAACTTTTTGAAACAATATAAAGTTACAGAAATCGGAATTGCGATTCCAGGGACGGTTAAAGATGGAATCGTTGTAAAATCTGTAAATTTAGGTTTGAAAAATTATGATATTATAAAAAAATTACAAGAAAAGATACATTTACCAATACAGATTAGGAATGATGCAAAATGTGCGGCAATTGCTGAAAATGTTTATGGAGCTCTAAAATCATATGATAGAAGTATATTCTTAACATTGGGAACAGGCATTGGAGGAGCAGTCATTATTCATAATGCGCTATTAGATACCGGGGCTTTACCAGGGTGTGAATTTGGACATATGATCATTGAAAAAAATGGAAAGGAATGTAAATGTGGAAAAAAAGGATGTTGGGAAAAATATGCTTCTATGAAGGCTTTTAAGGATAGTTTAAGAGAGATTTTAGGAGTAGATGAAAAAACAAGTGGAAAAGAATTGTTAGATATCTTAAGAAAAAATGATAAAAATAATCCTAAATATATGCAAATCAATAAGCTGATAGAAGAATATATTCAATATTTAAGTATTGGCATATCAAATTTAATTAATATATTTGAACCAGAGGCAATTGGCATTGGTGGAAGTTTTGTGTATTATGAAGAAATATTTTTAGAAGCCTTAAAGAAAACGTTATTAGAAAAAAATCTATTGTTTAATGAAAGAAAAGAAATCGTGATTCAGACTGCCATATTAGATAATGATGCAGGTATAATTGGTGCAACATTATAGGTATATATAATCAATAAAAATGAAATGTGAAAGGAGAATTTTCATGAAGGAAGAGAAAAAAGCAACTAGACAAAGTTATGGAGAAATGTTAGAGAAATTAGGAGAGGAAAACAAGGAGATTGTTGTATTAGATGCTGATTTATCAGCAGCTACAAAAACAAGCATATTTGCCAAAAAATTTCCAGATAGATTTTTTGATATGGGAATTGCAGAAGCCAATATGATGGGAGTGGCAGCAGGTATGGCCTCTTGTGGGAAAATTCCATATGTTAGTACTTTTGCAGCTTTTGCAGCAGGACGTGCTTATGATCAAATACGTTCAAGTATTTGTTACCCGAATTTGAATGTAAAAATATGTGCAACCCATTGTGGAATTACAGTAGGAGAAGATGGAGCTACTCATCAAATGTTAGAGGATTTGGCTTTAATGAGGGCTTTACCTAATATGACAGTTATCTGCCCATCTGATGATGTTGAAACAAAATATTTGATAAAAGAAATAGCTAATATAAAAGGACCTGTATATGTCAGATTAGCAAGACTTGCAACACCAATCATATATGAAGAAAATCAAACATTTGAAATAGGAAAAGCAGTTCAAATAGGAGAAGGAACAGATGCAACTGTATTTGCAACAGGTGTTGTTGTGTCAGAGGCTATCAAGGCAAAAGAGGCATTAGAAAAAGAGGGCATTTATATTAGAGTAGTAGATATGCACACCATTAAACCAATTGATAGAGAAATGATTGTGAAATCAGCAAAAGAAACGAAAAAATTGATATCTATAGAAGACCATAGCATTATTGGTGGACTAGGAAGTGCTATTAGTGAAGTATTAACAGAAGAATATCCTTGTAAATTAGTTAGAATGGGAATAAAAGATACTTTTGGAAAATCTGGAAATGCAGTGGAACTATTAAGATATTTTGGTTTAACATCTGAGGAGATTATAAAACAGGTAAAAGAATAAGGATAAAATAAAATACAAAGGAGAAAAAAATGGGATACGAAAAAGAAGAAACAGTCAATAAGATACAAAATACAATTATGAATAGTTTGGCAAATATTTATCAAAAAGCTGAACAAATTGAAAAAGTAGATAAGCAAAAAGCAGATTGGATTCTTAAAAGAATTGAAGAAATACGAAAAGATATAGAAAATCATCAGACACAAGCAATAGAATTTTTAAGTGAAATCATGTTGTTACAAACAGAAATTATGAATTATTTAGATACAGATAGCTATAAACAAGCAAGTGTAAATTCAAGTGTAAATTCTCAAAAAAATGTTATAGATAAAGCACTAGCTTCTATTGGAGAACAAACTATAAGCGAAAAGGATAAAGCAGCTTTGTTACAAAATCAAAGTGCAGAAATAGAAAAACATGAGTTGTCAGAAGAACAAAATACATGTAAAGAGATGCAAATTTATACGCCTGAAAAGAAACATTTTTGGCAAAAAATCTTAGAGAGAATTTTAAATTTATTTGGTAGAAAACAAGCAGCGTGTTGAGTAAAATAGAAAGGTTTATAACTAAACAAAAACAAAACAAGTAATGTGAATTTTATGTGAATTTTTTGAAATGAAGAAAAATGGAGAAAAACGATAGAAAATGCAAAAAAACCAACATTTTCTATTGTTTTTTTATATAAAAACTATTGCAAATTTTGTTCTTTATTGTTATGATTAGATAGAATAAATTATATAATAGAATATTATGCAAAAAAATATATAAGGAGAGCAAAAGATGATTGAATTTCGAAATGTTACAAAGACATATGATACAGGAACAAAAGCAGTAAAAAATGCAAATTTCAGAATTGAAAAAGGTGAATTTGCTTTTTTAGTTGGTTCTTCAGGAAGTGGTAAATCAACCTTAATAAAATTAATTTTAAAAGAAGAGGAGCCAACCTCAGGAAACATTATTATTAATGGAAAGGATACAACATTTTTAAAACCAAATAGAATTCCATATTTAAGAAGAAGTATGGGAGTTGTATTTCAAGATTTCAGACTATTACCAGAAAAAACTGTATATGATAATGTTGCTTATGCAATGTATATTGTAAGGGCAACACCAAGACATATTAGAAGACAAGTTCCAATGGTACTTTCACTAGTTGGATTAAGTGGAAAAGCAAAAATGTATCCAAATGAATTATCAGGAGGAGAGCAACAAAGGGTGGCTCTAGCTAGAGCATTAGTGAATAATCCATCTATGCTAATTGCAGATGAGCCAACAGGAAACTTGGATCCAGATACAGCATGGGATATTATGACATTATTAAATGATATTAATATGAGAGGAACAACCGTTGTAGTAGCAACACATGCAAAAGACATCGTTGACAAGATGAAAAAAAGAGTTATTCATATTAGAAAAGGCGAAATCATAAAAGATGATAAAAAAGGTGGGTATGAACTGTGAAATATAATATATTAGGATATTTAATTGGAGAAGGATTTAGTAATGTATTTAAAAATAAGAAGTCTACTGGAGCATCACTTATGATTATGTGTGCAACGATGATTATATTTGGTGTGTTCTTAATTTTAGGAGAAAATATTAACCATTTTGTACAAGAAGTAGAAGAAGCACAAGGAATACAAGTATTTGCAACAGATGAAGCAACAGATGAACAAATTCAAAAATTGGGAGAAGATATACAAAAGGTAAATGGAGTTAATACCATAGAATATAAATCAAAAGAAGCAGCACTAGATCAAATGAAACAAAAATTCTCAGAAAATGAAGAATTGTTAGAGGGATACGAAGGTGAAAATAATATTTTTACAGCTTCTTATGTGGTTACATTAACAGATTTGAATTTAAGTGGACAAGTACAAGAGGAAATTTCAAAATTAGATAATGTAAAGAAAATAACTAGCTCAGATGAAACTGTATCAACATTAATTGATTTAGCAAATGGTGTAAAAATTGTTACAGGTGTTATTTTAGTGTTATTAGTGGTTATTTCAATCTTTATTATTGCAAATACCATAAAATTAACTGTACATGCAAGAAGAAAAGAAATATCTATTATGAAATATGTTGGTGCAACAAATGGATTTATTAGATGGCCTTTTATTGTTGAGGGTATGATTATAGGAATTATAGCAAGTGCTATTTCAATCGTATTAGTCGCTGTTGCCTATAATTTTATTGCAGAACAGATGGTAAATTCACAATTTATGAAAATGGTAGGAGTAAGCTTAGTAGGATTTTCAGATATGTTTAGTTCAATCATAGTTGTATATATGTTATTAGGAATAGGAATTGGTGCTTTAGGAAGTATTATTTCTATGAGAAAATATTTAAAAGTATAAAGGAGTAGAGCATGCGTAAAGTTTTATGTATTGTTTTAGCTTTTATCATCTTATGTACTTATGTAACAGTTGTATATGCAGAAGACAGTGAGAATAATTTGACAGATTTACAAACACAACAACAAGACTTACAAAATCAACTGAACGAATCTAATGAGCAATTAGAGGAGGTACAAAGTCAATTATCAGAAAATTTGCAGCAGATAGAAAAATTGGATGAAAAGATACAAGAATCAGAAAGTAAGATAACAGAATTAGATGCACAAGTTAGCCAATTACAAGCAGAAATTTCTGATATTCAAGCAAAATTAGAAGTGGCAGAAAAAAATTATGAAAAACAAAAAGACATTATGGAAAAAAGACTGATTGCTATATATGAATCTGGTGATACAAACTATATAGATGTTTTGTTAAAATCAAATGATCTTTCAGAATTCTTATCTAATTATTATTTGATTTCAGAAATAACATCTTTAGATAGAGAATTACTAGATGAGGTAGAAACAGAAAAAAAAGAAATAGAATTATCAAAACAAAAATTAGAAAAAAATCAAGCATCTTTAGCAACAGCATTACAAACACAGACACAAACTGCAACTGTATTGCAAAATACAAAAACATTAAGAGAAAACTATATTGCCAGATTGTCTGATGAGGAAAAAGCAAAACAAGCACAAATTGATGAAATAACAGCAGCATATGAAGCTGTTAATAACCAAATATTAGAGCTTGCAAAGCAAGGATTAGATACAGCATATATAGGGGGTGTGCTTGCTTGGCCAGTACCAGGATATACCAAAATTACCTCAAATTATGGAATGAGGGTACATCCAATTACAGGACAATATAAATTACATACAGGTGTGGATATTAGTGCACCAATTGGTGCAAACTTTGTAGCAGCAAATGATGGAATTGTTACAAAAGCAGAATATAATACAGCTTATGGAAATATGGTAATCATTGATCATGGTGGTGGAATTTCAACACTATATGCACATGGTTCCGAAATTTTGGTTACAGTAGGACAAACTGTAAAAAGAAATGAAGCAATTTTAAAAGTTGGATCAACAGGATATTCAACAGGTCCACATGCACATTTCGAAGTGAGAATTAATGGAGTGGTAACCAATCCAATTGAATATATAACAAATGGCGTTATTCCAGAATCACAAAATCAAAATACAAATAATACAGACAACCAAAATACTACACAGTAATAGAAAGTAAGCAAATCATGCAATCAGAAATACAAATTAAGTTAGAAAAATAAAAAAGGAGAGAAACAAAATGAAAAAAATAGGTCTCAAGATATTAGGAGTATTAGTAATAGCAGTTATTTTATTACAATATAATGTCGTAATTGCAGCAACAAAATCAGAGTTAAATGCAAGTAGTAATGAAACTGATCAAAAGATAGAGGAAGCAAAAGAAGAATTAGAAAATATCAATTCTGAAAAATCAGAAGCTTTACAACAAGTAGAAGAATTAATTACACAAATTTCATCTTATCAATCAGAGATAGATCAATTAGATGCTCAAATTGCAGACAAAAACTCTCAAATCGAGGATGCACAAAATAAATTGAATGAAAAACAAGAAGATTATGACAGTCAACAAGAGTTATTAGAAAAAAGACTAGTAGCAACTTATGAAGCAGGAGAAACTTCTTATTTAGATGTATTACTTTCTTCAGATAGTTTAACAGATTTAATATCTAATTATTATTTGATTTCTGAAATTACAGAAAGTGATTTGGAATTAATGGATAAAATAAAGAAGGAGCAAGAAGAAATTGAAGCAGCAAAACAAACCTTGGAAACAAGTAAACAAGAATTAGATAGTACAAGAGCCCAAAAGCAACAAAAAACAACAGAATTACAAAATGCAAAAAGTGAGAAGGATAATTATGTAGCTCAATTAAATGAAGAGGAGAAAAACACACAAGCAGAATTAGAGCAATTTGAACAAGATAAAAGAGATATACAAGCACAATTAGCAGCTATTGCAAAACAAGAGGCAGCAAATGCTGGAAATTCAAATGTTTCTAATATTACGAATAATCCTAGTAGCAGTGGATACATAAGACCAGTAGTAGGATATAGTATTACAACTGGATGGATGGGATATAGCGGACATACAGGAGTAGATTTTAGTGGTTCAGGTATAGCAGGAAAACCTGTATTAGCAGCAAAGGCTGGAACAGTCGTAACATCTACTGCGCTAAAATATGCAAATGGAAATTATAGAAGTTATGGAGAATATATCGTTATCAATCATCATGATGGAACCATGACATTATATGCACATGGTGCACCAGGTTCAAGATTGGTAAGTGCGGGACAAACCGTAAGTCAAGGACAACAAATTATGAGTGTAGGAACAACAGGTAATTCAACAGGATATCATTTACATTTTGAGGTAAGAGTAAACGGAACACCAGTTAATCCAGCACCATATTTACCATAATAGATTTTGTACAAAAGTAATAAAAAAAGGAGGAACTTATGAGAAAAGTATTCTTAAAAGTAGTTGGGGGATTAATCATCACAATACTTATACTACAATATAATGTCATTGTATATGCAAATGAAATAACCGATTTGCAAAATGAACAGTCAAATAACCAAAAAAAGATAGATGAGACAAAAGAACAAAAAGATCAAGTTTCTCAAGAAAAAAGTGATGTACAAAAACAAGTAGATGAACTAAATAGTCAAATATCTGAATATGAAAGTCAAATTGGAGAATTAGATTATAAAATTAATGATTTAAATACACAAATAACAGATGCTGAAAATCAAATTAATGAAAAACAAGAAAATTATGATAAACAACAAGAATTATTAGAAAAGCGATTAGTTGCAACTTATGAGGCAGGGGAAACATCATTTTTAGATGTACTACTTTCCTCAGAAAGTTTAACAGATTTAATTTCCAATTATTACTTAATATCAGAAATTGCTGAAGCGGATATAGGATTAATGGAAAAAATAGAGAATGAGAAAAAAGAAATAGAGGAAGCAAAAACGACATTGGAAAATAATAAAAAAGAATTAGACAGTTCTAAGGTAGAAAAGGAAAGTAAATCTGTCCAATTACAAACAGCTAAAACGGAAAAAAGCCAATATGTATCTCAATTATCACAAGAAGAACAAGATTTGCAACAAGAAATTGATGAATTGACGAAAGATAATCAACAAATTTTAAATGATATAAAAGTGGCACAGGAAAAATATAAAAAGCAACTAGAAGAATTAGCAAATAAAAAACCATCTACAGGAGGCTCATCTTCAAGCGGTTCTAATAGCTCTGGTTCTTCAGGAGGAGGAGCAACAAGTGGTACATCTAATGCCGGAGGCTTTATCAGACCTGTTAATGGAGGAACAGTTACATGTAATGGGCGTTATTCAAGTGGTAAATTCCATGGAGCAATTGATTATGGAGTAAGTAGTGGAACACCAGTTTATGCAGCAGCAGATGGGGTGGTATTAACTACTAAAAGTATAACCACGAGTTATGGAACCTATGTGGTTATCCAACATGCCAATGGATTACAAACTTGGTATGCACATGGTACACCTGGATCAATTTGTGTATCACCAGGACAAAGTGTAGCACAAGGGCAAATGATTATGAAAAGTGGAAACTCAGGAAATTCATCAGGACCACATTTACATTTCGAAGTAAGAAAAGCACCATATACATATAGTTATAGTGCTACCAAATATGGGGATGATTGTAGAGTAGATCCTAATTTATATTTTTAAATATGAATAATATGATAAAAGAGGGATTGAGGAATATTCCTAAAATCCTTCTTTTTGGAATTTGAAATTGGATTGTGAAATATAATAGGTATAAAGAAATATTCATTAGTGAAAGGAAGGAAACAAATGGAGGAAAAGAAAAGGTATAAAGTGTATAAAATTATAATGCTAATTGTTTTAGTAGCATTTATAACATTTATGTTGACATCAATAGGATTTTATCAATATTTCGTAAAAGGAGATAGTCTAAACAAATATTTAACACTGATGACATCTGATGAGAGTAAAGATATTTCACAAACATTAGATACCTATCATTCTTTAATAGAAAAGTATTATTTAGGCGAGATAGATGAAGAAAGTTTAAAAGAAGGTGCCATAAAAGGCTATATAGAAGGACTTGATGATCCCTATACAGAATATATCTCAAAAGAAGATATGCAGGATTATTTAGAAGATACAATGGGAAATTTTGTAGGAATTGGTATATATATGGTACAAGATCAAGAAACAAACAGGATTATGGTATTATCACCAATTAAAAATAGTCCAGCAGAAAAAGCAGGAATACAACCAGGTGATTTAATTATTTCTGTTAATGGAGAAGAATGTACAGCAGAAGATATGACAGCTATTTCGACAAAAATAAAAGGTGAAGAAGGATCAACTGTTAATTTACAGATTTTAAGAGGAGAAGAAACACTTAATTTTGAAATAAAGAGAGAAAATATAGTGGTAAATCCTGTTGAAGGAGAAGTGTTAGAAAACAATATAGGATATATAGAATTTTCTTCTTTTGATGAAAATACAGCAGAGGAGTTTAAAACAAAATTCGAGGAATTACAAGCACAAGGAATTACATCACTAATTATAGATTTAAGAAATAATGGTGGCGGAATTGTAGATGAAGCTTTACAAATAGCAGGATATATTGCAGATAAAGATGCTGTATTACTTTATGAAGTCGATAAGGACAATAATGAAACAGTAGAGAAAAATGAAAATGATCCAATTATCCATATGCCAGTTATCATATTAACCAATGAAAACACAGCAAGCTCATCAGAAATATTAGCAGGAGCATTAAAGGATTTAGGAAAGGCAAAGATTGTTGGTACAAAGACTTATGGAAAAGGTGTTATACAACAAATTTTGACATTACCAGATGGTAGTGGATTAAAAATAACAACAGACAAATATTTAACACCAAATAGAACAGAAATCAATGAAATTGGTATAGAACCAGATGAAACTGTAGAATTACCAGAAGATGTTACAAATGTATTAAATATAGAGAGAGCAAAAGATACACAGTTGCAAAAAGCAATTGAGATGTTGAAATAGGAAAAAAGAAGGGGAGAAAATGTATGAATCTACCAAATAAATTAACAATCTTTAGAATGATTCTAGTTCCGATTATGGTAATCATACCATTTTTTGGGATAGATGGAGATTTATGGGGAATACCAATTACCTATTTAATCATTGATTTTGTATTTGTATTGGCTTCGTTAACAGATAAATTAGATGGATATATAGCAAGAAGTAGAAACCAAGTGACAGCATTTGGGAAGTTTTTGGATCCATTAGCAGATAAAATTTTAGTATTAGCTGCCATGCTTATGTTAGTAGAGATGGGAAAACTACCAGCATGGATTCCAATTATTGTCTTAGCAAGAGAGTTTTTGGTATCAGGATATCGATTAGTAGCAGTAGAAAAAGGTGGAGAAGTGATAGCGGCATCTAAATGGGGAAAATTAAAAACAGTAACACAAATGATAGCGATTATTCTAGCCTTTTTAGATTTACATGCCTTTGGAGAATGTTTTGCAGGAACTTTACAAGGAGCTGATTTTGTATTAAATCTAGCAGTTACAGTTATGATGATTATACAAACCATTGCTACTATATTTTCTGGAATAGACTATATGAGGGGCATTAAGAAATATATGAAGGATTAAAAATATATAATGTGATTAAGAATAGAAAAGGAGAAAAAATGAAATTTGTATTGACAAATTTCATTTTCTGCCGTAATATATGTAAAGTACAAAAAATAGTACACAATTCAAGGAGGAATTACTATGGAAGAGAAAGAAGTTATATTAACACAAGAGGGGTATAATAATTTAGAAAAGGAGTTAAACTTTTTAAAAACTGAAAAAAGAGCAGATATAGCAGATAGAATAAAAGTAGCATTAGGGTTTGGAGATTTATCAGAAAATTCAGAATATGATGAAGCAAAAAATGCACAAGCTGAAAATGAAGTAAAAATAGCTGAGTTAGAAAATAAATTAAGACATGCAAAAATTATTGATGAAAAAGATATAGATACAGAAACTGTTCAAATTGGTAATAAAGTAAAAGTATTAGACGTAGAATTCGATGAAAAAATTGAATATACCATTGTTGGTTCAACAGAAGTGAATTTAGCTGAAAATAAAATATCAAATGAATCACCACTAGGAGAGGCTTTATTAGGTGCTAAGAAAAATCAAACAGTTGAAGTAAATGCACCAGCAGGTGTTATGAAATATAAAATATTGTCAATCAAAAAATAAGGGATTTTGGAGATAGACTAAATAGGATAAAAAATATAGAATATAAAATTATCGAATGATTTTATACTCTATATTTTTTTGCTTATTAAATTTTATAAAATATATTTCCAAAAAGCTTTTAACATTTTAAAGTGGCATCTAATGCAATTTTTATCATATTATCTAATCCTTGTTCTCTTTCCTCAGAGGTTGCAGCTTTGGTTTCAAATCTTGAATCCACAACAGTCATTAAACAAGTTGCTTTCTTATTTAACATTTTTGCATTATAACATAATGCAAAAGCCTCCATTTCTGCACTTAATGGATAGAAATTTTGGCTATGGACTCTATCCATAAATTTATCAAAATCTTCTTGTGTCATATATGGGTCAAAACTATCATTACATATGGTATCCCCTTCAATAATCTTAATATGATTTTCAGTAGCAGCTTCCTTTATCATTCTATTTAGATCTTTACTAGTTTCAACAATATGACAATCATCATTATAAAATCCTAAAGCATAGGTACTTTCTGTAAAAATAGATTTTGATAAGACAATGTCAAACAAATCTAAATCAGGTACATAAGCTCCACAAGAGCCGATTCGAATAATATGATCAACATCATAAAACTTAAATAATTCAAAAGAATAAATTCCCATACTAGGCATTCCCATTCCAGAAGCCATAACAGTTATTTCTTTTCCTTTATATTTTCCAGTATATGCATAAATATTTCTTACTTGATTCACCAATTTAGGATTTTCTAAAAACTTTTCAGCAATATGTTTAGCACGAAGTGGATCACCTGGCATGATAACTGTTTTTGCAATATCTCCTAAATTTGCTTCATTATGTGGTGTAGACATATCAAAACCTCCTTATCATATATTAAAAATAGTATAACAATAAAATGGTAAAAAAGCAATAAAAAAGATAATCTGCTTATGTAAGAAATTTATAAAATGAAATATATTTATATAAATAATAACCACCCGTTTGAGATTTACGGGTGGTTATCGTGCAGAATACCTACTTATGCAGTTCTCTTCGAAGCATTTCTGCAACAAACATGCGTCTTGCTGATATTAGCATAATTAATGATATCAGAGCAAAACACATAGCAGCTATGCCTGAGAACAGAAAGAACGAATTCTGTCCACAGTACAGGGCACCAAATGCCATTATCGAGAATACTGCAGCTGCTAATAAAGCAATACTCCCGACAAGAAGTGTCAGGTCATGCTTTTTTTTCAGCATGCCTAATTCCCTCCTTTCTTCAGTGAGAAACTATTACTAGCTTCACCACACCACATCTAAATATTGATGTTAAAAAAACTAATCAATTAAAGATGTGGCTCAGTTACAAAATATCTCTATTATTGGTAGATATACATATTATTATACCAGAAGATGACCAAATTTGCAAAAATTATGTAAATATGGTACAATTATTCTTAGTAACCGTAGTAGAAGTACCGACCTAAAGGGTATAGTTTAGGAGAAAGGAAAACAATGGGAGTTGGTACAGGAGCTGGAGAAATGGGAGCAATTGTTGCAAGAGAACCCAAATACCAGAAGGTCACTAAAGAACAGGTGGCCGAGTGGATTAAAGAAGAGACCGGAAAGGAGATTAAACTCGATAAAATTAAAGAGATTAAATCTACGAAACCGGACTTACAGGTTTTTACTGCTAAAGTCAAGAAGAAAAGGAAAAAACTTGTCTGCTGGGTACATTTGGGGCTAAAAGAACATAATATCTCCTATATCAAAATGTGAGAGAACGACCTCGTGCATAAGTTTGCATAGGGGTCTCTTTCTATTTTAGAATGAATATTAAATTGACTTTTATAAATAAACATAATATAATCTTGTAAGAAATAATAAAATTGAGCTTTAAATAATAACGAAAAGATGAAAGAAGGGAATGTAAAAGTATGATAAATTTTAAACAAAGTATAGCAAAAGCGATAGCTTCTATTGTAAACATAGATGAGAAGGAATTGGAAAGTTATATAGAAATACCAAAAGATACAAATAATGGAGATTATGCGTTTCCATGTTTTCGATTAGCCAAAGAATTGAAAAAAGCACCACAGATAATTGCGAATGATATAAAAAGCAATATTCAAGTAGACGAAAATATAATAGAAAAAGTAGAAGTTGCTGGGGGTTATCTAAATTTTTATATCCATCAAGAATTAATGACAAAAGAGGTATTAGAAGAAATAGCAAATCATGAAGCATATGGAAAATCAGAAGTTGGAAAAGGAAAAAATATTGTAATAGACTATTCAGCACCTAATATTGCAAAACCATTTCATATAGGACATTTACGTTCTACAGTAATTGGAGGTGCATTATATAATATTTATAAATATTTAGGATATCACACAATCGGTGTCAATCATCTAGGAGATTATGGAACACAATTTGGAAAATTAATTGAAGGATATAAATTATGGGGAAAAGAATATAACATAGAAGAAGATCCGATTAATGAATTAACAAAAATATATATTCGTATTAATCAAGTCTGTAAAGAAGATGAAAAAGTCTTAGAACAATGTAGAATGAATTTTAAATTGCTAGAAGATGGAGATCCATATTGTACAGAAATTTGGGAAAAATTTAGAAAATTAAGTTTGAAAGAATTTCAAAGAGTATATGATTTATTAGGAAGTCAATTTGATTCATGGAATGGAGAAGCATTTTACTCAGATAAAATGCCAGAGGTTATTGAAATATTAGAAAAGTCAGGAAAACTGATTGAATCACAAGGTGCCAAAATTATTGACTTAGAAGATAAAGGAATTAGTACACCATGTATTATACAAAAATCAAATGGTTCAACAACATATGCTACTAGAGATTTAGCTGCTATTTTATATAGGGCAAGAACTTATGATTTTGACAAAGCATTATATATAGTATCTTATGAACAAACTTTACACTTTAAACAAGTATTTGAAGTTGCAAAATTATTAGGAATAGATGAGAAGTACACAAATGGCTTAAAACATGTACCATTTGGTATGGTATCATTACCAACAGGAAAGATGTCAACAAGAGAAGGCAATATTGTAAAATTGGAAGAATTATTAAATGAAGCGATAGAAAGGGCAAAAAGTATTATAGAAGAAAAAAATCCAGAACTAGAAAATAAAGATGAAGTTGCTAAAAAAGTGGGAGTAGGTGCTGTTATTTTCAATGATTTATCAAATAGTAGGATTAAAGATGAAGTATTTGATTGGAATCAAATATTAAATTTCCAAGGAGAAACAGGACCATATGTGCAATATACGTACGTACGTACCAAAAGTGTTTTGGAAAAAGCAGGATATATGCCAAAGATAGAAGATATTCAATTTGAAAAGTTATTAGATGAGGCTTCAAAAAACATTATAAAATTATTATATAATTTTGAAAATATACTAGAACAAGTAACAGAAAAAGAAGAACCATCTATACTAGCAAGATACTTAATAGAGTTGGCAAAAGGATTTAGTAATTTCTATAATGATAATAAAATATTAGTAGAAGATAAGGATATACAAAATGCGAGAATATATTTAACATATGCAGTTGGAAAGGTATTAAAAACAGGTAGCCAATTATTAGGAATAGAAATGCCAAATAAGATGTAAGAAAAATAAAAAAAGAAGATATTGTTCAATTTTGAAAGGAAAGTGAAGTGAATATATCAAAAAATACCAAAAATTAACAAAAATTCGCTTGAAAAATATAGATAAACATGTTAGAATGCAAACATAGTTTATCTATATTTTTTATAGAAAAAATTTTTATTTCAAAAGTTTGTATCGAAATTTAGTTTATATCAAATGAAATTTATTCATGAAATTCAGAAAACATAGCAACACAGTGTTACAATTACAAATTAATATTTTATTCGAAAGGAGGGAAGTAGTATGATTAATAATTTTGACCAATTATGGGATAAAATGCAAGTGGAATTTAGTAAAATAAATCAGCAATTTAAACAGATAGATAAAAGATTTGAGCAAATTGATAATAGATTTGAACAGATAGATAAAAGATTTGAGCAAATTGATAATAGATTTGAACAGATAGATAAAAGATTCGAACAAGTTGACAATAGATTTGAGCAGATAGATAAAAGATTCGAACAAGTTGACAATAGATTTGAGCAGATAGATAAAAGATTCGAACAAGTTGACAATAGATTTGAACAGATAGATAAAAGATTCGAACAAGTTGATAAAAGGTTTGGGCAAGTTGACGAAAGATTTGAAGAATATAATCAACAAATCTTAGATTTAAAGAATAATACAAAAAGTGAATTTGCAAAAGTATACAAAGCTATGGAAGAAGGCTTTAATAAAATGGATCAAAGATTTGCAAGAATAGAAAACAAATTAGATATTATGACAAATACAAATATGGCTCAAATATTAAGTAAATTAACCGAAACAAAAGAAGAAGTGGCACGAACAAAGGAAGAAATAACGAATAAGTTAGATAAACATATTGAAAAAAATGAATTTGAGCATAAGAGATTTGATTATAAACTAGCAGAAATGGAGTTAAAATACAAATATAAGAGTTAATGAAAATAATAGAAATACATATCTATAAAAGATATATATAAATAAAAAGAGAAGCATAAAAATATCATTTTTAAAGATATAAAATAAATGCCTTCTCTTTTTTTATATATTTACATACTTGTTAATGCATTTACAATTTCTGTACAAATACCATTTTCAAAATTAAACGTATAACAGTTTTGAGAATTTGGATTTGTTGTATTAGTTGGTAAATCTGAAGTATAATCACTGAAATACTCTGAAACAGTAGTTGTACTACCATCAAGTAGAGAACAAGGTGTATCTGCTAAAACCGTTATTTCCATATAATCATCTGTTAACTTCCATACATTAGAAATTTCAGTAGGAGATTCTAAATAATAAGAATTATCACTATTTTTTACAATATGATAAATTACTGTACCAGTATTATCGACTAAAGAATAATTACCATCTGTTTCTTGTAGATTTAAAAAAGTACCATTAACTTCTAATTGTTTTTCTAAAATAATTTCATCTAATTCTGTTTGAGATAGAGTATATTGTGTATATATGACACCTTGCAATGTATAGGTATCATCACCATTATTTAAAGCATCTGTTACAAATAATACATCAATACCATTCAAATTATTATCAATTTCTTCATATCTACTACTTATAATTGAAGCATTATCAATAGAATTAGAAATCATATTTGTAGAAGAAGTAGAATTAAGCGTATTTTCAGTATTTGTAGTATTGATACTTGTATTACTTATCATATTCTCAGCTTTATTTGAATTGGTATGTTTTAAGAAAAGTAAAATACCGATAAGAATTAAAATAATGATGATAGCAATAATGAGTATAGTAGAAACCTTAATACTTATTAATTTTTTACCTTCCATATTCCCACCTCCTCTTTTGTATATCTTATGGTAATTATATCACTAAAAACAAGATAATCAATAAAGTTTAGAAAAAACTTGTAAAAAAAGAAAGATAATAGTATAATGTGAAAAGAAAATGACATTAAAGTAAAAAAATATATAAGGAGAGGGAAGAAATGAGTAGAAAACAAGAGAAAACAGGAAGAAAAGGATTAAAAATATTTGGAATTATTGTATTAATATTAGTAATCCTTTTAGTTTTAATAGTAGGAAGTTTATTTATATTTGTTAATAACAAATTAAGTAAAATACAACGAGTGGATATAGATGAAACAGATTTAAGTGTTTCTTCACAGGTAGAAGAAAATTTGTCTGGATATAGAAATATAGCATTATTTGGTATTGATAGTAGAGATAGCAGTTTAGGTAAAGGAAATAGAAGTGATTGTATTATCATTGCAAGTATTAACAATGAAACAAAAGAAGTGAAATTAATATCTGTATATAGAGATACCTATGTCAATATAGAAGGTCATGGATTAGATAAAGTAACACATGCTTATTCTTATGGAGAAGCACCATTAGCAATCAAAACATTAAATGAAAATTTTGATTTAAATATAACAGAATTTGTAACAGTAAATTTTGATGCAGTGGCAGAAGCAATTAATGCTTTAGGTGGAGTAACGATAGATGTTCAACCAGAAGAGGTGAAATATATCAATGATTATATCAATGAAACATCATCAGTAACAGGGTTAGCAACTGAAAAAATAACATCATCTGGAACACAAACATTAGATGGTGTACAAGCTGTTGCGTATTCTAGAATTCGATATACAGAAGGTGGAGACTATAAAAGAGCAGAAAGAATGAGAACAGTTGTAGAAGCAATGGTAGAAAAATTTAAAACAAAAAGTATAGGAGAAATGAATCAAATCATAGATCAAATCTTACCAGAAGTCTATACCAATATTACAGCAAGTGACATTTTCTCATTATTACCAAGTGCAACAAGTTTTAAAGTCACAGATAGTATTGGTTGGCCTTATGAAACAAAAGGAATTACACTAGATAGATGGTATGGAGTACCAGTAACATTAGAAAGTAATGTAAAACAATTACATGAAGAAGCTTTTGGAGAAACAGATTATACACCATCAGATAGAGTAAAAGAAATTAGTAATGAAATCATTGAAAAAACAGGATATACAGAATAGGGAAAGCCTTAAGTAAAAAATAGGATAATAAGAAAGTTGATTAGAGAAATTTCTCTAGTCATATTTTATGAAAAATAAGTAAAAGAGAGAAAGAGCAAAAGCAATGGAAAAAGAAAAATCAATATATATAAATATTTTAAGAATTATATTAATCATATTATTGGTATGCACATTTTTTATTATATTTGGATTTTCTAGCCAAAATGGAGAACAATCAGGTGGAATTAGTAGAAAAGTAACTGAAACAATATTAAAAGTATCAAGTAACTATAACAAATTAGAAGAAGAGGAAAAAGAGGTAGTACTACATAGAACAGAAAGTATAATAAGAAAGATAGCGCACTTTTCAATATATACAGTAGTTGGATGTTTGTTAATGGGACTTTTGAGTACATATAAGTTAAAAGATAAGTGGAGAATGATAATGGCTATTGTCATAGGAATCCTTTATGCAATATCTGATGAATTTCACCAAAGTTTTTCACCAGGAAGATCTCCTAAAATAACAGATGTATATATAGATACTTTAGGTATCATTATTGGAGCTTTATTCGTGATTTTAATTAGAAAAATTTATAAACAATTTAAGCTGAAGTATTGCAAAAATGTTACATAAATATTACAATAATGACGAAAAGTGTCATATTAAATCTATTGAAAGGGAATATTTGGTATAGTATAATATATATGTAAGAAAATGAAGAAAATACCAAATAAAAATATAGGGGGAAAATTTAAGGATGGATGTTAAAAATGATATATTGTCATTAGAACATGAGAATATAGAAAATTCAAAATTAATACCTAAAAATATCGACAGAAGTAGAGTCGTTTTAAAAGTAGAGAAAATATTAAAAAGATTTCTAGATATCTTAGGTGGTTTTTGCGGTTTATTAGTTTTAATTCCATTAACAATCGGTGTATGGATAGCTAATAAATTATCAAAAGATAATGGACCAATCTTTTATACCCAAGAAAGAATTGGACAAAATGGTGAGATATTTAAAATGTATAAGTATCGTTCTATGGTAGTAGGGGCTGATGAAAAATTAAATAAGTACTTAGAAGAAAACGAAGAGGCAAGAGCAGAATATAAAAAGTATAAAAAACTAAAAAATGATCCAAGAATCACAAAAATCGGAAAAATATTAAGAAAAACAAGTTTGGACGAGTTTCCACAATTTATCAATGTACTAAAAGGGGAAATGAGTTTAGTAGGACCACGCCCATACATGCCTAAAGAAAAAGAAGAAATTAACGGGTTCTTTAAGTACATAACTTCTTGTAAACCAGGTATTACAGGCTTATGGCAAACAAGAGGAAGAAGCAATACGACTTTTACAGACAGACTAACAATGGATATGGAGTATTATTACAACCATACATTAAAGACAGATATTAAATTAATATATAAAACAGTAGAAAATGTAATAAAAAAAGAAGGAGCTATATAAATTTTAAATACATTTTGGAGAAGAGAGTTAATGATATGAAAAAAAATAAAAAAATAGAAGAGATAAAAATTTGTTTAGTTGGTTCTAGTGGAGGACATTTAACACATTTATATCAACTAAAAAAATTCTGGGAAAATAAGAATAGGTTTTGGGTAACATTTGATAAAGAAGATGCAAGAAGTATTTTAGAAAATGAAAAAGTATACAATTGTTATTATCCAACGAATAGAAACTTGAAGAATTTAATAAAAAATACTTTTGTAGCTTTAAAGGTTTTAAGAAAAGAAAAACCAGATATTATTATCTCATCTGGTGCAGCTATTGCCGTGCCATTTTTTTATTTAGGAAAAATTTTTGGAGCAAAAACAGTTTATATAGAAGTATTTGATAGAATAGATAAACCAACACTTACAGGAAAATTGGTATATCCGGTGACGGATAAATTTATTGTTCAATGGGAAGAAATGAAAAAGGTCTATAAAAAGGCAGAAAATTTTGGCAGTATTTTCTAGGGGGATAAGATAGTGATATTTGTAACAGTTGGAACACATGAACAACAATTTAATAGATTAGTGGAAGAAGTAGATAAATTAAAAGAAGATGGAATTATAACTGAAGAGGTTTTTATTCAGACAGGTTTTTCAACTTATGAACCAAAACATTGTCAATGGAGCAAATTAATATCATATAAAGAGATGAATAATAAAATAAAAGAAGCTAGAATTGTAATAACGCATGGTGGACCAGCTAGTTTTATAGCACCATTACAAATAGGAAAGATTCCAATAGTTGTGCCAAGACAAGAAAAATATGGAGAACATGTAAATGACCATCAATTAGAATTTTCTAAAAATGTAGAAGAAAGAAATAAAAATATTATACCTGTTTATGATATAAAAGATTTAAAAGAGAAGATATTAGATTATGACAAAATTATAGAGAAAATGGATATATCAAATGTTTCTAATAATGAAAATTTTTGTATAAGATTTGAAAAAGAAATACAAGAAATGCTAGCTAAATAGAGTCGAAAGGGGAATAACATGTCTAAAGTAGGAATTTTATCAATGCAAAGAATAAAAAATTATGGTTCTTTTTTACAAGCATATGGACTAAAAAATGTAATAGAAGAACTAGGGCATGAAGTAGAATTTGTGGATTATCATGTTGAAAAACCAATAATAGAAGAAGAAAAAAAGAATGGTAAAATCCAAAAAGGGTTAGAAGTATTTAAATATGATGCAAAATTATCACATAAGATACAATACATTATTCATAAAAATAATTTTGGAAAAAAATATTATAAACTATTAAATTTGACAGAACAACCTAACTATATACCGAAGTTAGATACTTTGGTAATTGGTAGTGATGAAGTATTTAATTGTATTCAAAAAAATAAAAATGTTGGATATTCATTAGAATTGTTTGGGAAAAATAATAATGCTAATAGGGTAATTACATATGCAGCATCATTTGGAAATACAACGATAGAAAAGTTAGAAAAATATAAGAAATGTGATGAAATACAAGAATTATTAAATAAAATGAATGCTATTTCTGTAAGGGATAACAATAGCAAGAGCATAGTGGAAACTTTAACTAATAAAAAATGTGAATGTAATTTAGATCCTGTTCTAATTTACGATTATGCAAGTAAATGTAAAGAGATACCAGATATTAAGCCAAAAGAAAAATATATGATTGTATATGCGTATAATGGTAGAATTTCAAATAGTGAAGCAGATTGGATAAAAGAGTTTGCAAAAAATAATCATTTAAAAGTGTATTCAATAGGAGGAGCTCAAAAATGTGCAGATAAATTTATTGATTGTTCTCCTTTTGAAGTATTAGCATATTTTAAAAACGCTAAATTTATTATAACAGATACATTTCATGGTACAATTTTTTCTATCATTATGCATCGAAACTTCTCTACAATTGTAAGAAAAAGTGTAGGAAATGAATATGGAAATGAAGAAAAATTAACTGATTTATTGAAGAGATTAGATTTAGAAGAGCAAATTGTAAAAAATATAGAAGATGTAGAAAAAATGTATAGTCAAACAATAGATTATCAAACAACAGATAAAATTATTTTAGAAGAAAGAAAGAAAAGTTATGAATATTTAAAGGAGAATATATAACATGTATACGGAGCTAAAATCATATCAAATGATAATTGCATTACTAAAGAAATATAATATTAGGCATTGTGTATTATCAGCAGGGAGTAGAAATGTACCATTTGTACATTCAATAGAAGAGGACACTTTTTTTAAGTGTTATTCTGTAGTTGATGAAAGAAGTGCAGGATACTTTGCATTAGGATTAGCACAAGAACTGAATGAGCCAGTTGTTATATCATGTACATCATCAACAGCAACTTGTAATTATTGGCCACCTGTTGCAGAAGCTTTCTATCAAAATGTGCCATTAATTGTATTAACAAGTGATAGAAATCCAGCAATGCTAGGACAATGGGAAGACCAAATGATAGACCAAGTAGGTATGTATGATAGACATGTTAAGAAATCCGTTAATTTACCAATAATAAAAGATGAAGAAGATGAATATTATTGTGAAAGATTAATAAATGAAGCTTTATTGGAGTTAGATCATCATGGAAAAGGACCGGTACACATTAATGTACCAATGAAGGCATACAACAATTCTTTTAATGTTAAAAATTTACCAGAAGTTAAAAAAATTGATAGAATTTGTATTGAAGATGATGAAAATATATGGAATGAAAAATTGCAAAAATTAATGAATGCAAAAAGAATAATGGTTGTCTGTGGACAAAATAGTTATGTTTCAGATAAATTAAGAGAAGAAATAAATAAGTTTTTAAACAAATATAATACGATTATCAGTATAGAACATATGTCAAATATAAATGCTGAAAATGGAATTAATTTAGATGTTGGAATGGATACAAGATTTATAACGAATAAAAAAATGGAAGAACTATTACCAGATATCGTTATTTCTTTTGGTGGAAATGTGTTTGGAGGAGTAAAGGAAGAATTAAGAAAATTTTATGGTAAATTTGAACATTGGCTTATACAAGAAGATGGAAGAGTTGTTGATTTATTTAAAAGCATAACAAATGTTTTTGAATGTACTCCAGAGTATTTCTTTGAAAAAGCTAATAAAATTAATGAAAATGGAAGCAATGATAAGATTTATTATACAAAAATTAAAGAATATATAGATAATATAAAATATCCAAATTTTGAATTTTCACATGTATATGCAATAAAAGAAGTGGTAGAAAGAATACCATCAAATTCTTTACTTCATCTAAGTATAAATGATAGTATAAGAATTACTAACTTCTTTAAATTAAATAAAGATGTGAGAGTTTATGCAAATATAGGAACACATGGTATAGATGGATGCTTATCATCATTTTTAGGACAAGCAATTGCAACAGATGACTCAGCGTATTTAATTATTGGTGATTTAGCATATTTTTATGATATGAATGCTACAAGATTAAGACATATAAAAAACAATGTACATATACTTTTAATAAATAATGAAGGTGGATCAGAATTTTATTTTAATAGAATGTGGAAAAATGAAGCAAGCGATTTACATACAACAGCTAGACATCATACCAAAGCACAAGGTTGGGTGGAATCTAATAATTTTGAGTATTTATCAGCAAATGATAAAAAATCTTTAGAAAAAGCATTAGAAAGATTTTTTTCAAAGGACAATGAAAAACCAGTTTTTTTAGAAGTATTTACAGAAATGAAAAAAGATTCTGATACAATTTATGATTTTTTTGATATTAGTAGACCTAGAGATTTAAAGTCTGAAACAATTAGAAAAAGTAAAGAATTAATAAAGAAAACAATAGGACAAGAAAAAGCGCAACAAATTGCAAAGAAGTTAAAGTTGAAATAATAGGAGTTAGAACGAATGGGAATAAAAAGAGGAATTCGAAAATTAGCAAAACTTATTCTTGAATCTTCGCCTGAAAAAAATGTTACAGTAAATGTTTCTCAAATAAATTATGGAAAAATTTTAGAAAATAGGAATATTGTTATAACAGGTGGAGGAAAAGGAATTGGTTTTGTAATTGCTAAGAAATGTATTTCAGAAGGAGCTAATGTAGTTATTACAGGTAGAACTGAAAAAACATTAAAAGAAGCAACTGAAAAATTAGGATACAATTGTAAATATGTAGTTTTTGATATATCTAAAGTTGAAGAAATGAAAAAATTTTTATCAATGTGTGAAGAAAAATTTACAGGGAAGATTGATAGTTTAATTAGTAATGCAGGAATATCTTTACATGAAAATATATACAAGAATGTAACAATTGATGGATTTGATAAACAATTTAATACTAATCTTAGGGCTAGCTATTTTTTAGCGAAAGAGTACTTGGAATATTTGGAAAGATATAAATGTGAAAATGGAAATCTCATTTTTATATCATCAGAAACAGGAAATCAATGTTATGATATACCTTATGGATTAACGAAAGCAGCGTTAAATAGTTTAACAAGGGCATTATCAAGAAGAGTATACAAAAATAACATTAGAGTGAATGCAATAGCACCAGGAGTTACAGTGTCAGATATGGTAAAAGACTATGTGGATATAGATAGTAAAAATATGTATAGAAAATGTGCATCTGATAGAGTGTTTTTGCCAGAAGAAATAGCAGAAGTTGCATGTTTCTTATTAAGTGATGCTTCAAAATGTATTTCGGGAGAAATTATACATTGTAATGCTGGTAATCACTTAAGTGTTTTTTGGGAATAAATTTTATGATAATGAAATATGATAATAAAATATATTTGAAGAGGTTGATTTAATGAAAGTTTTAAACATAATGACAAATGCATTACATTATAATGGAATTGGAATGAGTTTACTAAATTATTATAAGAATATAAATCCAACAAAAATAAGAATGGATTTTTTGGTTCCCAATATAGTTGAAGAAGATTTAAAAAAAGAATTTACAATTAATCGGTAATAAAATTTTTGAATTGTCGTATAAAGGAAAGAAAATGCATCAAAAAAGACCAATTATGTATTGTAGAAAGCTATATAAGATAATAAAGACAGAAAAATATGATATTGTACATGTTCATGGTTCAAGTTCTATGATGTTTATGCAATTATTAACAGCTAAAATAGCAGGCGTAAAGATAAGAATAGCACATAGCAGAAATACATCTTGTGAACATAAGTTATTAAATGTATTATTCAAACCGTTTTTTAAAAGGATATATACAAATGCTTTTGCTTGTGGCAAAGAAGCGGGAGAGTGGCTATTTGGAAAAAAAGAAAATTTTGTAATAATTCCTAATGGCAAAGATTGTGAAATGTTTGAATTTCAAGAAACTATTAGAGAACAATATAGGCAAAAGTATAATTTAAGGGATAAAATAGTAATAGGACATATTGGAAATTTTAATTATCAAAAAAATCATGAGTTTTTAATAGACATTTTTTATGAATTAAGCAAACTAAATAATAATTATTATTTGATTTTAGCAGGAAAGGGTACATTAGAAAAAGAAATACATGATAAGATTATAGAACTAGGTTTACAAAAAAATGTCATTTTTTTAGGTCAGGTTCCTGTAAAAGAAGTTGCTAATTGGTTACAAGCAATGGATATTATGGTATTTCCATCAAGGTTTGAAGGTTTCCCTAATGTATTAATAGAATGGCAAATAGCAGGTTTACCATGTATTATTTCAGATAGAATAACTAAAGATGTTAAAGTTACAGATTTAGTGAAATTTATTTCTTTAGATAAGAGTCCTAAATATTGGGCTGAAGAAATAATAAAAATTAAAATACAAGATAGAAATTTGATAAAAGATAAAGTAATAAATCAAATAAAAGAACACGGATATGATATAAAAGAGAATGCCAAAAGATTGGAAAAGATATATGAAAATTTGATAAAAGAGGTTGAAAAGGTTCACAATGATTAAATATGAAACTATAAGATTAAAGTTAAGAAAATATTATATTAAAGTAACTTATAAACAAAGAAGAAAAAAGATAAATAGTGAGGATTTTACAATTATATCAAATAATTGTTGGGGAGGAACAGTATATCAGAGTTATGGACTAAAATATAATACACCAACGATAGGATTGTTTTTCATGGCAGAAGATTATATAAAGTTTGTATATCATATTAAAGACTATTTAAAAGCTGATTTAGAATTTATAAATCCAAAAGAATCAAAGAAATATAAATATTACAAGAAAGAAATAAATTATCCAGTAGCTAGATTGAAGGATATAGAAATTTATTTTATGCATTATAAGTCGGAAATGGAAGCAAGAGAAAAATGGAAAAGGAGAAGTAAAAGAATAAATTGGAATAAGGTGTTGTATAAATTTTCTAATCAAAATCTTTGTACAAAAGAACATATAAAACAATTTTTGGAATTACCAGTAAAAAATAAAATATGCTTTGTAAACAAAAAAATTAATATAGATGGAGCAATATATATTAAGCAATTATTTGAATCAGAAGATATAAAAGCTTCATATGAACCATTTGGAAAGAATAGAAGAATTAATATAAATGAACTAATAAATAGTTTATAACTTCTATAATATTTTTCAAAAATATTGAGAAAAAAGGAGAAAAAATGAAATTAGCAGGAGTTGTTGTTACATATAATAGAAAAAAGGAACTTAAAAAAAATTTGAAAGCTATATTAGAGCAAACTGTACTTGTGGATAAATATTTTATTATTGATAATCATAGTTCTGATAATACATATGAAGAATTATTACAAGAAGGTTTTTTAAATAATAATATTATTGAATACATATACTTAGAGGAAAATATTGGAGGAGCAGGAGGATTTTATACTGGTGTAAAGATAGCGTATGAACAAGGTTATGATTTTATCTGTTTAATGGATGATGATGGAAGACCGGCTAATAATAATACAATTGAAGAACTACTGAATAGTGCTCAAAAACTATATAAAAACAATCATAAATTGATGATTAATTCATTAGTTGTTGGAGATGACAAAGAAACATTATCATTTTCTTTGGGGAAAAAGATAAGAACGGTTACTTCCGCCAATAAAATGAAAGATAAGAATAACCTAATTTTTAATGTGATAAATCCTTTTAATGGAACTTTGATTTCAAAAGAGTTAATTGAAGAAATAGGATTTCCTAATAAAGAATTGTTTATAAAGGGAGACGAAAGAGATTATAATTATAGAGCTAAAGATGCTGGGGCTATTATAGCTACTGTTGTTACTTCTAAGTATTTTCATCCAATTCCAGATTTACACGAAATAAAGATATTTGGAAAAACTTTTTTTGGAGCTACAGAAACACCATGGAAAGAATTTTATAAGGCTAGAAATATCACGTATATAGCAAAAAAAAGGAACAAGAGATATAAAAAGAATATTTTAAAGCAAATACTTTTAGCTATTATGTTCAATAATAAGAAAATGGAAACAATAAAAATGATTGTAAAAGGATATAATCAAGGAAAAAAAGGGATTCTAGGAATAAATAGAAGTTGATAAAGAAAAATGAATAGAAAATATATTATTATGATTTGATTTAAATATTAGAGATGAAATATTAATGTAAAAATCAAATTTTGGGGGAATAATTTATGAAATATAATTATTTAGTAGTAGGTTCTGGATTATTTGCTTCTATATTTGCATATGAAGCAAATAAAAGAGGAAAGAAATGTTTAGTCATAGAAAAAAGAAATCATATTGGAGGAAATATTTATACAGAAGAAATAGAAGGCATAAATGTGCATAAATACGGTGCACATATTTTTCATACAAGTAATAAAAAGGTGTGGGAATATATTAATCAATTTGTGGAATTTAATAGATATACAAATTCTCCAATTGCAAGATATAAAAATGAGGTTTATAATATGCCGTTTAATATGAATACTTTTAATAAATTATGGGGAGTATTTACACCAGAGGAAGCAAAAGCAAAGATTCAAGAAGAATTAAATGAAGTGAATATTGATGAACCTCGCAATTTAGAAGAACAAGCAATAAAATTAGTTGGGAAAACAATCTATGATAAATTGGTTAAAGGATATACAGAAAAACAGTGGGGAATGAAAGCAACAGAGTTACCACCATTTATCATAAAAAGATTGCCAGTTCGTTTCATTTATGATAACAATTATTTCAATGATACATATCAAGGAATTCCAATTGGTGGCTATACTCAAATAATAGAAAAAATGTTAGATGGAATAGAAGTGAAGACAAACTATGATTTCTTTGAATATAAAGAAGAATTAAAAGACATTGCAGAAAAAATTGTATTTACTGGACCAATCGACCAATATTACGATTATTGTTATGGAGAGTTAGAATATAGATCTGTAAGATTTGAAACAGAAATATTAGATAAAGAAAATTATCAAGGAAATGCAGTAGTAAATTATACAGAGTATGAAGTACCTTATACGAGAATAATAGAGCATAAACATTTTGAGTTTGGCACTCAACCTAAAACTGTCATTTCACGAGAATATTCAGTTAAATGGGACAAAAGTAAAGAACCATATTATCCTATTAATAACGAAAAGAATGATGCTTTATACAAAAAATATAAACAATTAGCTGATAAGGATGAAAATGTTATTTTTGGTGGGAGACTAGGACAATATAAATACTATGATATGGATAAAGTAATAGAACAAGCATTGAGTTTGGTAGAAAAAATATAGAAATTACAAAAGAAAGTGAGAATATATGAAAAGTTTGATAAAAGCAGAAAAGATTGTAATAACAAAAGAAAATTTATATTTGATAGCATTTTCTCTATACCTATTTCAAGCATTTTTAAAAACTACAATGTTTATTTATAAAATTCCAAAATTAAGTTTTATACTAAATTCGTTAAGTTATTTAGCTATAGGATTAGTTATTATAAAAATTTTGTTAGATACATATAGAAAAAAAGAAATAATTGGCTTTTTTATAATAATAATTGCATTTTTTATAAGTATGATAGAATCTTCATATAAAGTTTTATTAACAATTATTATATTTATAATAGGAGCAAGACAAGTCTCTTTAAAGAAAATGGTAAAAATATATTTCTATTTATCAACTGTTTTATTAATTATTACAGTCATATCTGCAAAAATAGGAATTATTGAAAATTTAACATATTATAGACTTGATGGAACTACTAGACAGTCATTTGGTATTCGTTATCCTACAGATTTTGCAGCACAAATATTTTTTATTGTTTTATCATTTTTATATTTAAAGCAAGGAAACATCAAAGTTTATCATTATATAGTAATTTTTGGTATTACATATTTAGTCTATAAATTTTGTGATGCTAGATTGGATTGTGCATCAATTATTATAGCATTGATAATTACATTTTTATATGATAAGGGAATTTTAAAATTAAAATCTAAATTAACAAAAAATATTCTAATTATGGGATTTATAATATGTTCAATGATTGCTTTAGTTTTAACACTAAATTACGAAAGAAATAATTATTTCTATAATACATTAAATGAATTTTTAAATGGAAGATTGTCGATAGGAAAAAGGATGATGGAAGAATATGGAATAACATTATTAGGCCAAGAAGTGAATGATTATGGGGCTAGTATACCAGGAATAATTGAACATGATGAATATAATTTTATTGATAGCTCATATTTAAGGATTTTGTTAAAATATGGATTATTGATATTTACAATATTATGTATAGTAAATGTTTTGATTAATAGGAAAATTTATGAAAAAGACAAATTTTTATTATTAATTATATTAATTATATATATAAATAGTATAGTAGCTCAACACTATATGGAAATAACATATAATTTCTTGTTATTTATGTATTTTACTAAAATAGATTCTGTTGAAAAATTATATAAAAATAAAGAGAAAGAGAGAATAAAGTTAGATAACAATAGAACTTTAAAATTTAACAATTTATATTAAGATGAATTTTAGAAAAAACATTAGATGTATAGAAGGGAATTTTGTAATGAAAGAAATAATGAAGTCAATATTAAAAGAACTAGGAATTTTTGAAAAGGTGAAAAAAATTGGTGATAATTTAAAATGGAAAATTAGATGTAAGAAATGCATTACTAAAAAAATAAAATTTGAAAATAGAATGAAAAATAAAGAAAAAGTATGTTTTGTATTAGCAGGATATAAACCATTTTTATATGAAACAATATTCAAGAGATTAAAAGAATTTGTGGATGGGGATATAGAGGTTTGCATTTTATCTAGTGGAATATATAGTGAGGAATTATCAGAAATTGCCAAGCAAAATGATTGGTCATATTTGAGTCAAAAAAGAAATAATGTTGCACTAATCCAAAATACAGCAATACATCTTTTTCAAAATGCTAAATATATCTATAAGTTAGATGAGGATATTTTTATTACAGAAAACTATTTTAAAACATTAATGAAAACCATGCGAGAGTGTGAGAAAAGTGGAGAATATCAAGTAGGTTTTATAGCTCCAACCATACCTATAAATGGATTCGGAAATTTAGAAATATTAAAAAGGTTTAATTTAGTAGATGTTTATACAAAAAAGTTTGAAAGACCATTATATGCAGCAGGAAGAAATAGAATGGTAGAGAATAATCCAGAAGTTGCAAAATTCTTTTGGGGATATGAAAATTATTTACCAAGTATAGATGAAATGAATACAAAAGTACAAGCAGATGAATTTAAATATGTTGCCTGTCCAATCAGATTTAGCATAGGAGCTATTTTATTTAGAAGAGAGTTTTGGAATGATATGAAAATGTTTGATGTTTTAAAAGGAACTGGAATGGGAAGTGATGAAAATCAAATATGTAAATATTGTATGAGTAAATCAAAAGCTATTATAATTTCTAAGAATTCTATTGTAGGTCACTTGTCTTTTGGAAAACAAAATAAAACAATGGAAGAATATTTTAAAGCTAATAAAGAAATATTTGATTTAAAGAAAAGATAGAATTATAGAAGAGGAGGAAAATTTTACGAAAAAAAGTATAACAAAAAATTACATATATAATTTAGTATATCAAATATTAATAATAATAGTACCACTAATAACAACACCATATTTATCTAGAGTATTAGGAGCAGAAAATATTGGGATATATAGTTATACACTATCAATTGCTACATATTTTATTTTATTAGGATCTTTGGGAGTTAGTACATATGGACAAAGAGAAATTGCATATGTGAGAGATAATGAAAAATTAAGAACAAAAACTTTTTTTGAAATTTTAATTATGAGAGCAATTACTCTCACAATTTCTATAACTATATTTTACTTTACATTTGCAAGTCATGGAAAATATAGTATGTATTATAAAATATTACTATTAGAAATTATTGCTAATATGATAGATATTAGCTGGTTTTTTCAAGGACAAGAAGAATTTAAAAAAACAGTTATTAGAAATATGATAGTAAAATTAATAAGTGTTATATGTATATTTATATTTGTAAAAACACAAGAAGATTTAGCAATATATTTTTTAATCTATGTTTTATCAACATTTTTAGGTAATTTATCTCTATGGCTATATTTACCTAAATATGTACAGAAGGTTAGAATAAAAGAATTAAACATATGGAGACATTTAAAACCAACAATAGAATTATTTATTCCACAAGTAGCTATACAAATATATACAGTCTTAGATAAAACAATGATAGGAGCAATAGTAGAAGATAAATCAGAAGTTGGATTTTATGAACAAGCACAAAAAATTATAAAATTATTAGTAACCATAGCGACATCTTTAGCTACTGTAATGATACCGAGAATGGCAAACACTTTTGCTAATGGAGAAAAAGATAAATTAAAAGAATATATGAATAAATCATTTAAATTTGTATTGTTGTTAGTATTTCCTTTGATGTTAGGAATTATTAGTATAGCCAATAAATTTGTTCCAATTTTTTATGGAGAAGGATATGAAAAAGTTATTTATCTGATTATAGTCATAAGTCCTATTATATTGGCAATAGGATTGAGTGGTGTTATAGGTGCACAATATTTATTACCGACAAAACAACAAAAAAAGTATACAATTTCAGTAGTTATAGGGGCTATTGTTAATTTTGTTTTTAATATAATATTTATACACCTATGGCAATCTATTGGTGCTTCTATTGCTACTGTTATTGCAGAATTTACAGTTACTGGTGTACAATTTTATTTAATGAGAAAAGAAATAAAGCTTTTAGAAGTTTTTAAGATGGCAAAAAAATATTGTATAGCTGGTATTATTATGTTTAGCATAAGTATTGTACTAGGCATACTAATTAAAGATAATTTACTGTCAATTATAGTACAAATAGGTGTATCTGGATTTGTATATATAGGACTACTATTATTGATGAAAGATGAATTGGTATTTGAAGGTATTGATAAAATAAAGAAAAAATTTGTTAAATAAAAAGTTCATAGTAAAAGGAGAATTAAAAATGAAAACATATTTCATAACTGGTGGAGCTGGATTTATAGGTTCAACACTAAGTAAAAAATTAATTGAACAAGGAAACAAAGTTGTGACAATAGACAATTTTTGTGACTTCTATAATCCAAAAATAAAAGAAGATAATGTAAAAGAATTGTTGCAAAATGAAAATTTTAAATTATACAGAGCAGACATACGAGATAGACAAGCTATAAAAGAAATCTTTGATGAGAATAACATTGATATTGTCATGCATTTAGCTGCTATGGCTGGTGTAAGACCATCAATAGAAAATCCTATTCTTTATCAAGAAGTAAACTGTATGGGAACTCAAAATATATTAGAAGAAATGAGAGAACATGATGTAAAAAATGGAGTATTTGCATCATCAAGCAGTGTATATGGAAATTGTAAAGAGGTACCATTTAGAGAAGATATGATAGTAGATTATGCAATAAGTCCATATGCAGCAACCAAGAAAGCAAATGAAGTGATGGCACATGTATATCATAAATTATTTGATATGAATATAGTTATGTTAAGATTTTTTACTGTATATGGTCCAAAACAGAGACCAGACCTAGCAATTAATAAATTTACTAGATTAATGTTAGAAGATAAAGAAATTCCTATGTTTGGGGATGGAACAACATCAAGAGATTATACATATATAGATGATATAGTTGATGGCATTATTAAAGCATGTGATTATTGCATGAGTAATAAGAAAGTGTATGAAATTTTAAATTTAGGAAATTCATCTCCTACAACATTAAAAGAAATGATAAATATTATAGGAGAAGTTTTAGGAAGAAAACCAAAAATAAAACAAATGCCAATGCAACCAGGAGATGTAGAAAGAACATATGCAGATATTTCTAAAACAAAAAAATTAATAGGCTATCAACCAAAAGTTACATTTAAAGAAGGAATAGAAAATTTTGTAAAATGGTATAAAGAGAATGAAAACTTATATAAATAGGGGGAAAAATAAAAAATGAAACAATATAAGATAGCAGTAGCAGGGACAGGCTATGTAGGATTAGTAGCAGGGGTATGTTTTGCAGAAAAAGGACATCAAGTAATATGTGTTGATGTAGATGAGAAAAAAGTAGAAACAATGAAAAAAGGAATTTGTCCCATCTATGAACAAGATTTAGAAGAGTTAATGCAAAAAAATTATAAAGAGGGAAGATTAGATTACACAACAGATTATAAAATGGCATATAAAGATGCAGATGCTATATTTATAGGAGTGGGGACCCCAGAGCAACCAGATGGTTCTGCTAACTTAAGTTATATAGCAACAGTATCAAGACAGATAGCAGAGTCAATAGAAAAAGATTGCTTAGTTGTCGTAAAATCAACAGTGCCAATAGGAACCAATGATAAGGTAGAACAATTTATAAAAGACTTTTTAGTAAATGATGTAAAAGTAGAAGTTGCAAGTAATCCAGAATTTTTAGCACAAGGAACAGCTGTAAAAGATACATTACAAGCAAAGAGAATTATAATAGGAACAGAGAGTAGAGAAGCAGAAAAGAAATTAATGGAAATATATGAACCATTTGAATTACCAATTGTTTCAGTAAATAGAAGAAGTGCCGAAATGATAAAATATGCCTCAAATGACTTTTTGGCACTAAAAATTTCATATATGAATGATATTGCGAATCTTTGTGAATTAGTTGGTGCAAATATCCAAGATGTAGCTAAAGGAATGTCTTATGACCCAAGAATAGGAGCAAACTTTTTAAATGCTGGTATTGGATATGGAGGAAGTTGTTTTCCTAAAGATACAAAGGCTTTAAAATATTTAGCAAAACAACATGGATATAAACTAAAAACAGTAGAAGCGGCGGTAGATGTAAATGCGGAACAAAAGGTAGCATTGTTTAAAAAAGCATCAGAAAGAATGATAACATTTAATGGAGTAAAAATTGCTATATTAGGATTAACCTTTAAGCCAGGTACGGATGATTTAAGAGAGGCACCATCAATAGACAATGTAGAATTATTATTAAAAAATAATGCAAATAATATTTATGCATATGATCCAGTGGGAGAAGATAACTTTAAAAAGAAATATCCTACACAAATTCATTATGTTTCAACACCAGAAGAAGCTCTAAAAGGAGCAAATATATGCTTTATATTTACAGAATGGAATGAAATAAAGGCAGTAAAACCAGAAACGTATAAAAAACTAATGAAGACCCCATTAGTATATGATGGAAGAAATATATATGATTTGAAGGAAATGAAAGATGAAGGAATAGAATATTATTCTATAGGAAGATAAATTATATACTGACAAAAAATGACACAAGAAATAAAATATAATAAAATTCAATCATATAGCATGTTTGAAGATAAGATATTAAAAACATCTTATCTTTTTTAGCTAAAATCTTGCAAAAAAATATATAAAAATGTATACTAATAAGGTGTAAATCAAAAGACAAAAAGTAAAAAATAAAAGGAGGAAATATGGAAGAAATAGACTTAAAAGAATTATTTGAAATATTTTGGCATAAAAAAGCACAAATTATACTAATCATATTAATATTTATGGTAATAGGAGTTATATACTCAGTAGGATTTGTAACACCAATGTATAGTTCATCAACAACATTAGTATTAGCAGGAACATCAAGTAGTGCAGATGAAAATCAAGTTTCAGAAAGTATAACAACAACAGATTTGACAATTAACTCAAAATTAGTAGCTACATATAGTGAATTAGTAAAGAGTAAAAATATATTAGGACAAGTTATATCAAATCTTGGAATTAAAGTGGATGAAAATGATTTAAGAAAAAATGTAAATGTTACATCAGTAGAAGATACAGAATTAATTGAAATAACCGTTTCTAATGAAAATGCAGAATATGCTGCTAAAATCGCTAATGAAATTGCAAAAGTATTTGAAGAAAAGATAGCAGGAGAAATATATAACATCAATAATGTGCATATTGTAGATGAAGCAACTGTGTCAACGAATCCATCAAATGTAAACCATTTAAGAAATATTGTTATCTTTGCCTTTATTGGTGCAGTTGTAGCAGTTATGTATGTATTAATTGCTAATATGTTAGATACAACTGTTAAAACACAAGAAGATATTGAAAAGAGTATAAAGATACCTGTTTTAGCTTCAATTCCAATGTATGACATGGAAATGGAGAAACTAAAGAAAAAAGGAAAAGGAGGTAGAAGATAATGAAAAAAGAATTAATTGCACATAGAGATCCGAAATCTCCTGTTTCAGAAGTTTTTAGAACATTAAGAACTAACATTCAATTTATGAATACAAATAATAAATTAAAAACACTATTAGTAACATCTACATTGCCTAATGAAGGAAAGAGCTGGGTAACATCCAACTTAGCTGTTACATTTGCACAAGCAGGAAAAAAAGTAGTATTGGTAGATGCAGATATGAGAAAGGGAAGACAATATACGATTTTTGAAGTTTCTCCAAGACCAGGACTTTCTAATTATCTATCTGGATTTGATATTAATACAGGAGAAGAAACTTCAGAGGATTTAGCAAATTACATACAAGAAACAGAAATTCCAAACTTGTATATCATACCAGCGGGAAATATTCCACCAAACCCATCAGAGTTATTAATTTCAACGAAAATGATAAGTTTATTGGATAGATTAAAAGAAATATGTGATTTAGTCATTATTGATGGTACACCTTGTGAATTGGTAACAGATTCCATTATTCTTTCAAGAATTGTGGATTCAACAGTTATTGTAACAGCACATAAACAAACCAAAAAAGATGATTTGCAAAAAATTGTTACCAATATTCAAAATGTAGGTGGAAAAATTGCAGGAGTTGTATTAAATAAAATACCAGTATCTGTTAAGAAATATGAACAATCATATTATTATGGTTCAACAGCAATGACAGCACCAAGAGCAAGAAATACAAGACCTTCATCAAGTACTAGATCAACCAATAGACCAACTAGTGTACAGAATAAAAGAGAGGACATGAAAAGAAGAGTTAGACCAGAAAATCCTCAAGCAAATAGATATAACCAAGAAGTAAAACGTACAGATAATGAAGAACAACCAAAAGCCTTACAAAATAAAATTAACATAGAAGAATCTGGAGAAGTTTCTTTAGAAAAAACAACAGATATTTTAAATCAAATTAATGCATATTTAGATGAAGAGAAAAAGAATTTAAGTAATAAATCATAAAAATATTTTAAAATCCTCTAGTAATGATAACTAGAGGATTTTTTCTACTTTTTATTAGAAATTGATTAATTTTATTAAATTGAAATAAGATAAAAAACCATGACAGAAAACGCCAAAATGTAACAAAATTCAAAATAGATATTGAAAAATTCTTAAGTTAAATGTATACTAATAGAGATGCGTAAAATAAATAAACAAAAAAAGAAGGAGCAAAAGAAAAATGATAGACTTTCATTCACATATATTACCAAATATTGATGATGGATCAAGGAGTATAGAAGAAACATTTAACTTGATTAAGGAAGCAGAAAAAGCAGGATTTGAAGCGGTTATATCTACTTCGCATTATATGGAAAATTATTATGAAACAGATGTACCAGAAAGAGAAGTATGGGTAAAAGCAATTTTAGAAAATTTAAAAACAAAAAATATCAACACTAATTTATATTTAGGAAATGAAATATATTTTACAGATAATATTATAGAATTATTAGAAAAGAGAAAAGCATCAACGATTAATGATACAAGTTATGTATTATTTGAATTGCCATTAAATGCAGAGCCAATGAATTTATATGATGTGGTGTATGATATGCTACAATATAAATTAGTTCCTATATTGGCACATCCTGAAAGATATAGCTTTGTACAAAAAGAACCAGAATTAATATATGATTTGATTGAAAAAGGTGTGTTAATGCAAGCAAATTATGGTAGTATTATTGGACAATATGGGGAAAAAGCACAAATGATTGTTAGAAGATTCTTTGAAAATAATATGATACATTTTTTAGGATCTGATGTGCATAGACAAAATACGATTTATCCTAAAATTCCTGCAATATTAGATGAAATAGCAGACATTATAGGAGAAGAAAAATTAGAAGAGTTAACAACCAGAAACCCTAAATTAGTATTAAGTAATAAAAAGATTGAAATTGATGAACCATTTGATTTTAAGTTAACATTAAAAGAAAAAATTATTATGAATTTTAAGAAATAAAAATAAGAATACCAAAATGGCAAATCTGGAATACTATAAATTAATAAAAGATACAGTTAAAATCTCTTAACTGTGAAGAAAGGAAGTAAAATTATGAGGAAATACTTTGGGACAGATGGAATCAGAAGAATTGCAAATACAGAATTAACACCAGAATTGGTGTATAAGGTTGCAAAAGCAGGAGCATATGTATTATCAAAACATACAGACCATGCACCAACGATATTAATTGGAAGAGATACACGTATTTCTGGAACATTAATAGAAAGTGCTATGACGGCTGGATTTTTAAGCTATGGAGCAAATGTCAAACTATTAGGTGTTATTCCAACACCAGCAGTGGCATACTTAACAAGAAAATTAAAAGCAGATGCAAGTGTTGTTATTTCTGCATCACATAATACTTTTGAATTTAATGGAATTAAATTTTTTAGCAATAAGGGAATGAAAATACCAGATGCATTAGAAGAAGAAATAGAAGAAGTAATGGATTCAGGAAGATTAGAGGAATTAACAGCAAAAAATGAAAAAATAGGTGTTGCTGAATATTGTTTTGATTTAATGAATGAATACATATATTTCTTTAGAAAACATTTTGATGATTCAATTGAAAAACATTTAAGAGATGATTTTGTTGTAGGAATTGATACAGCAAATGGAGCTACATCAGTTGTAGCAGAAAAAGTATTCAAGGATTTAGGTATCAATTATAAAATTATTAATCATACACCAGATGGTATTAATATTAATGATAATTGTGGTTCTACACATTTAGGAAATTTAAAGAAATTTGTAGTAGAGAATAAATTGAGTTTAGGAATTGCTTATGATGGTGATGGAGATAGATGCTTGGCGGTTGATGAAAATGGAGAAGAAATTGATGGGGATAAATTATTAGCAATTATTTCTTCAAGCTTAAAGAAAAAAGGCAAACTAAATAAAGACACTATTGTAGCAACCGTTATGAGTAACTTGGGATTGAATAAATATGCTGAAAATAATGGGTTACAATTAATTCAAACAAAAGTAGGAGATAGGTATGTATTAGAAGAAATGCTTAAAGAAGGATATAACCTAGGAGGAGAGCAATCAGGGCATGTTATATTATTAGATTATAATCCTACTGGAGATGGAATATTAACCTCTTTAATGTTAATTCAAACCATTTTAGAAGAAAATAAAAAGGCATCAGAACTTGCTAGTATGATAAAACTATATCCTCAAGTATTAATTAATGCAAAAGTAAATGCTGACAAAAAATATGATTATGAAAAAGATGAAGATATAAAAAAAGCAATAGCAGATTTAGAAAAGGAATTTGCTGGAAATGGAAGGGTATTAATTAGACCATCAGGAACAGAACCTTTAGTAAGAGTTATGATTGAAGGAGAAGATCAAGCATATCTAACCAAAAGGGCACAAGAAATTGTTAATCTAATAGAAGAAAAACTAAAATAAAAAATGTAATGGTTTTGTAATAAAATTGTAACTAAAAAAACATTGATATATCAATAGGAAAATGATAACATTATACTAACAAGTATAGGGGGGAGTTGTTACATGATAATCTTTGATATATCCAATATTTTAAATTTAGTATTAATGTTGGCAGCAACAATATTATTAATATTTTTAGCACAAGAACTAAAAAAGAGTTATATTACAGGAATTGTGTTATTTGCATATTTAATTATATTAGTTGTACATGCGGGACAAATGATTACATTACCAGAAGAATATAAAGATATGTTACCAGTTCTTGCAAGATGTGTAGCAATTGATTTTGTATTTATATTAATTTCATTCTTTGCATATTTATGGGTAGATGATATAGAAGCTAAAAAAATGCAAAAGAAGAGTATAGACAATAGTTTGGATTGGCTTTGGAAAAATGTATAAGAAAATCAATAAAATGAAAAAGAATATTTTACTATGTGTAGTAAAATATTCTTTTTTGATATAAACATGTATATACATTTAAACAGCCATCATATTTTCTAAAATTTGAATAGCATTACTTGCAGCGCCTTTTCTTAAGTTATCTGCAACTACCCATAGATTAAGACCATTTTTTATACTAAAGTCTCTTCGAATTCTTCCTACGAAAACTTCATCATAGCCATCAGCCTTTGTGGCAATTGGATAATAATTTTTTTCTATATCATCTACTACAATGACACCTGGAAAATTCTGTAATAATTGTCTAATATCATACAAATCAAATTCTTTTTCAAATTCAATATTAATAGATTCACTGTGACAGTTTAAAACTGGAACACGTACAGTTGTAGCTGTTATTGGTAAATCAGGTCTATTTAAGATTTTTCTAGTTTCATTAATCATTTTATATTCTTCTTTTGTATAACCATCATCCATGAAAACATCAATTTGTGGTAAGCAGTTATTAAAGATAGGATAAGGGAATTTTTTTGGAGCAAATCCATTTGCACCATTTTCTAAATCTTCAATACCATCTCTTCCAGCACCTGAAACAGCTTGATAAGTAGAATACACAATTCGTTTTATATGATATGTATCATCTAAAGGTTTTAACGGAACCACAGCTTGAATTGTTGAACAATTTGGATTGGCAATAATTCCTTTGTTCTTAAATGCTTCTTGCATATTAACCTCTGGAACAACTAGAGGAACTTCCTTATCCATTCTATATACACTACTATTATCAATACATGTACAATGATGTTCAACAGCTAATGGTATAAACTTTTTAGAAACCGTTCCACCTGCACAAAAAATAGCATAATCAAATGGTTTATCAAAGGAATGCTCATTTAATTCTTGAAGAATATAATTGGTTCCTAAAAATTCAATTTTTTTCCCAGCAGATTTTTTAGAACAAAATAAAGTAAATTCTACATTTGGAAAATCTTTTCCCTCTAATACTTTTAAAGCAGTTCTTCCAACTACACCACTAGCACCAACGATGGCTACTTTATATCTATTTTTCATATTAAATCCTCCCGTAAAAGTATATGTGTAACATACAATAAAAATAATATAATTATATAAATTTTTCATAAAGATACTTTTACGAAGGCATTTTATCATAAAAATATAATAAGTGCAATAAATTGCACATTACTGTGCAATTTGGTGTTCTATTTTTCTGACAACAATTCTTAAATATTCAAAAATGGCAATAATCAATATTGCTGATAAAACATAAACATATCTTAATAGAATTGCGCCAAGCTCTCCTAGGGTTGGTAACACAAAGCTCATACCAAGAATGGTACCAATTGCTTTTTTTAGATATGGGTTATCAACAGCAAATAAAGCGGTAAAGGCAATGGCCATGAAAACCAATAAAGCATTTGTTGGAATCCAATGGAAAATCACAATAAATATACCAATTCCAATGGTAGCACCACCAATTTGTGCAAGTAATTTTGCTTTTTGTTTTTGATTATCAATTTCTAAACAGCTATAGGTAATTAAAGGTAACCAATAACTCCTAACAGTTCTATCTGTTACCAAATCCATAAAAACACATGTAACCCATAGAATAAATGCTGTACGGACAGCAAAACGTATCCTAGGAACTTTAAAATTTAGCTCTTTCTTTATATGCTTGATATTATATACAACTAAATCAAAATCAGAAACTATATTTTCATCAATTTTTTCTTTTCGGTTATACATTTTCATATAGATGTATCCAAGTGCTAAAGCTACAATAATTGCTGTAACACGTAAAGAGATTTCTGATATAGAAATTGGATAACTTTGAAACATAATAAATTCATATCCATATAAAAAGTAATTGGATTCTTTTTGTTTGGCAGTTGTTAGATAAATAATGATAAAAGGAATTAATAAATTCAAAACAATAGAGGTATATACATTTAAACTAGCGATACTTGCAAGGATTGCTATTACAATCATCATAAAAGACATTTGTATATAAGTCTTAATACTTTTTAATTCATTTACCTTTAACATACAAACAAATATTAAAATAATGCCAATCACACTATGATTTGTTCCAAAACAGTTTTCTACAAATACCATGATGAGTAAAGGAACAACGACATTTGGTAATATCTTAAAAAAGTTTTTTAGATATCGCTTCATGGTTTTAAAAATTCTTTCAAAATCAATTTTTTTCGTCACAAAAACAACTCCTTTCTAAATAATAATTTTAAAAGGTCTCTTATAAATTATCAGTAATTCCTGATAATATTTGGTTTATGTTTGTTTTTTATGGATTTATATGATGAATAAATAAAATAGGAAAGCAAAATTTCCTATACGATAAAAAATTCTTAGTCTTAAGACCAAGAGAGTTAATCATTTTTTGGTTAAATAAAAATTCTTACATAAAATATTTTATCATACATATGACATTATGTCAATTCTTTCGACCGCACGTACAAAGAAGTTTCTGAACATAAAATGAAAAGAAGGAATACAATATATTAAACATAAAATGGAGGTGCTATATGTAAATGAAGGAAAAAACAGTAAATGAATTAAAATTAGGAGAAATTGGTATTGTCAATAACATTATAGGGGAAGAAGGCATAAAAAGAAGATTATTAGATTTAGGTTTAATTGAAGGAACAAATATAAAGCCAGTTTTAGTAAGTCCATCAGGAGATCCAAGAGCTTTTGAATTTAGAGGAAGTTTAATTGCAATTCGAAAAGAAGATGCAAAAAATATAAAGATAAAATAAGAAATTCTATCATCCGCTTTTTAGAATAAAATTTTCGGATGATAGAATTTTTGTTTAGAAAAAATAGTAACCAAAAGAAGAATTTCTATATACAATACTATAGACAACAAAAGAAAATATAAGGAGGATTTTATGAGTAAAATAGAAAAGTTATCTACCAAGCAGAAGGAAGCAAAAACAAAATGTGTTCATACAATTGCATTAGCAGGAAATCCAAATGTTGGAAAATCAACGATATTTAATAATCTAACAGGAATGAATCAACATACTGGCAATTGGACAGGTAAAACAGTTGCAAATGCAACAGGATACTTTGAATATAGAGGAGAAACATATAAAATAGTAGATATTCCTGGTACATATTCTATTATGTCACATTCTGAAGAAGAAGAGATTGCTAGAAATTACATTTGTTTTGGAAATCCAGATAGTACAATTGTTGTCGTGGATGCCACTTCTTTAGAAAGAAACTTAAATCTGGTATTACAAATCACAGAGATTACAGATAATTTAATTGTTTGTGTTAATTTATTAGATGAAGCTAAAAAAAAGAAAATAACGATTGACTTAGAGAAGTTATCTAAAATATTAAAAGTACCAGTTGTAGGTGTTACAGCCAGAAACAAGAAAACATTAAATAGTTTGTTGAAGGTTATGAGAAATGCTTGTGAAGGAAAAGAGAAAATAAACCAGATATATCAAATACAATATCAGGAAAAAATAGAAAAAGCGATTGAGCAAGTAAAGCAAATAATCAATAAGCAATATAAAATACAGGAAAAGTTAGCAAGATGGATAAGTATAAAAGTTTTAGATGGAGAAGAGCATATATTAAAAGAAATAGAAAAGCAATTGCAAATACAATTGATAAATAATACAGAAATAGACAAAGTGAAAAAGGAAGTTTTAAAAGCTTTAGAAAAGGAAGGAATTTATCAAGAAGAACTTAAAGAAAGAATCGTAGCAACGATTGTAAAAGATGCAGAAGAAATAGGGAAAAAGGTATGCAAATTTGAGAAGGAAGATTATGCTAATCGAGATAGAAAAATTGATAAGATATTGACTTCTAAAAAATATGGAATTCCGATTATGATTGTATTTTTATTACTCATATTCTGGATTACAATCGTAGGAGCTAATTATCCATCTCAATTTTTATTTAGTGTATTTGGAAGCATACAAGAAAAGCTAATAGAATTTGCTACATATATACATTGTCCTGAATGGTTATCCAATATGTTAATTTTAGGAGTTTATCAAACCTTAACCTGGGTTATATCTGTTATGCTACCACCAATGGCCATCTTTTTTCCTTTGTTTACGATATTAGAGGATTTAGGGTATTTGCCAAGAATTGCTTTTAATATGGATGGTTTTTTTAAAAAGGCATGTTGTAGTGGAAAACAAATGATTACGATGTGTATGGGATTTGGTTGTAATAGTTGTGGGGTAACAGGTTGTAGAATTATTGATTCACCAAGAGAAAGACTGATTGCTATATTAACAAATAATTTCGTTCCATGCAATGGAAGATTTCCATTTTTAATTACGATTGCTACCATATTTATAGCCGGAACGATAGGGGGAATAGGGGCTTCTATTGTATCTACAATAGCGGTAATATTTGTAATTATTTTAGGGATTATCATGACATTGGTGATATCTAAAATCTTATCCAAAACTATATTAAAGGGAATGCCATCTTCTTTTGTATTAGAATTACCACCATATCGAAAGCCACAATTTTTAAAAGTATTGGTTAGGTCCATTTTTGATAGAACCATTTTTATATTAGGAAGAGCAATCGCAGTTGCAGCACCTGCTGGTCTTGTCATATGGCTATTTGCTAATATTGGTATACAAGGAGAAAGTTTATTAACGATTATTGCAAATTTTTTAGACCCGTTAGCAAATCTTATGGGATTAGATGGATATATTCTTACTGCTTTTATATTAGGAATACCTGCAAATGAAATTGTACTTCCGATTATCCTTATGTGTTACATGCAAGGTACATCATTAGTCAATATGGAGGATACATTTGTAATAGGAGAAATTTTAAGACAAAATGGTTGGACAATATTAACTGCGATAAATGTAATGCTATTTACGCTATTTCATTTTCCTTGTGCGACAACTTTACTTACAATAAAAAAAGAAACAGGAAGTTGGAAATGGTCAGCAATTAGTTTCTTAATTCCAACAGTTTGTGGAATTGTTCTTTGTATGCTGACGACTTTGGTTTATCATGTTTTTTGCTTATAATAACTCATTTCTAAAATACTATAAAAGAAGCTTATTATATTTCTTCTAAAACAACAATTTATAAATACAAATGTTCGCAAAAACTATTGCTTTTATTTAAATTATTTGTTAAAATATGGAAAAAAGTTAGGAGAGATAAAATGCTCAATATGTATATAGATGAATCTGGAAGTGTGCATCCTACTTCTAAAAATTTTAGTAGATATTTTATAATTGGAATAGTAATACCAAAAAATCCATTAAAATTGAAAAGAGTTTACAAAACTTTTGTTAGAAAGAATTTCAAAATTTTAAAAGAATTAGATAAAGAAAATAAAATGTTTGATAATAATGGTAAATTTATAGAATTAAAAGGTAGTTCTATGAATAAACCTATGAAATTAAATTTTATGGATTTTTTCTGTCGAAATAATGTATTGGAAGTAAGATATATTATTTTGGATAATAATAATTTAGAAGAACGATTTATTAGAAATAAAGCTAGAACATTTAACTATTTGTTAAAAATATTTTTAAGTAATTCTATTAAGAAAAAATATATTCAAGATACAGAAGTATTTTTACAAATAGATGAAAGAAATGTCAAAACAGATTCTAAATTTTCTTTGGAGGATTATTTGAATCAAGAATTATTACTAAATGATAATTTATTAGATAATGTATTAGTAAAATATTTTGATTCATCTCAAAATTGTTTTATACAAATTGCTGATGTGTTTTCAAATATAATGTATTCGAATTTAATTACAAAAGGTGCTTATAAAAAAGAATTAGAACTGTTGCAACAGAATAAATATATATTACCATCATTTGTTTTTCCTCAAAAGAAATTCAAAAATAGTATTAAAAAAATGTAATTTGCATATAATAAAAAGGAATTGATGTAACAGTAAATCTAAGTAAGATTCCATAATCTAGGTAAGTGCTTTTTTTAGCATAATCTCTTAGTAATTGCATCAATTCGCTTTTTACATAAAATGTAAATTTTTTGGAATTTCTCTTGACTTTGGAATTCTAAAATGTTAAACTTAATATAGTTAAACAGTAAGTCCTTTTTGTATGCCATGATCGAGGTAAGTGCTATGTGTTAGCATCATACTTAAGGCTATTTAACTAATTATTATTACCACTAATAAGTGGTATTTTTTTTAATAAATAAACACCCTATAATGACTTAACATGGGAGTTTTATATTTTTTTGCCTTGAAATTCTTTACGAAAATTTTACTATTCATTTGTTTTTTACCATAAAAAAAGTATGTGTAGCTACGGTACACACATACGAATAAATATCATCCTCAACTTGAACTAGGATACTTTTTTTATATTGAAATTGCTAATTCTAATGCAATCTCAAAATGCATAAAATCATGTTGTGTTCCAGTTAAATCATTTTCTTTTTTTCGACTGTCCCAAACAGGTGCATCTAGTAAATCACCACTTGTTAAGAAATAATATAATTCTAAATTCCTAAAATTACAAACTGCTTGTAATGCAGAACATTCCATTTCAACTGAAATACAACCATCTTGTTTCCTTTTTTCAAAATTATAAAGAGTTTCTCTGTAAAAGGCATCTGTTGTCCAAGTTTTTCCTTCTACAAAAGGAAGATGTTGTTTTTTCATAAAGTTTGAAACAATAGGAGCATTCTCAATTTTTATATAATCACTTGGTGTAGCATAATGATAAGAAGTTCCTTCATCTCGATAGGCATATGTTGGAACCATAATTTTACCATGAGAGATTGTTTTATCTAAAGAACCGGCACCACCAAAAACAACAAATTTATTGGTATCTAATATTTCAGTAGCATCTTCTAATCCACCAACAGCTGTTGGGGCTCCCATATATGTTTTATAAAAAGCAATGATTTTATGTTTATATTCTAATTTATAAACAGATAAAGGACCAGTTACAAATTTTAATTCACCAATTTTCTTACAACTATAATGATGAAGCACATAATCCTCTATAATATTTGAGAATGTAATTATACAAGCATCACATGTTAATTTATTCTCTCTTGGCTTCGGATTAATTTTTGCTTCTGACTGATTATCAAAACTATTGGTTATCATGGAAACATCACCTCTTAATAAAATAATATTGATATAACTATACCATAATTCTATTATATATGGTATAGTTATATCAATATTTTAGGTATTAAATTAAAACAAACAAGTCAACCCAACTAGGGTTGACTTGTCTGCTTTAAATCTCGAATTGGCTTATTACTTTTAGACTGTATTTCAAGAAATAGTCATGTAGCATTTTACAGATAGGAGGGAGAAATAACTTTCCACTGGTAAGCTTGTCATCATATCCCGTTATTCCTGGTGATAAGAAATACAAGTCGCGTGATCCAGAGACATACTGTCGCCAGCATTCTGAATCAGCAGACAGGTAATCAGCAGCCTTCATTATGTTATGGAAGGAGGAATTAGCCTCTTCTTCAAACATAACTAAACGGAGCTTATCTGCCATAAACGGCGGTACATTGTTATAAAAATAACGTTGTAGTACCATGGATTCGTATTTCTCTGTCGCTGCTCGGAATCCAGATATTCTGTCTTTTATTGGTGATGGGACATCACTTGTCCACACTTCTGCTAAGTCGTGAAAAATTCCCATATGAAACATTTTAGCAGCAATTTTTTCATCACCATTAAAATGTTCAAGACCAATAAAGTAAGCCAGTATTCCTGTGTCGAACAGATGACCAAGAACCGAACAGTTAACGGTATAAGGCTGTACTGCCCAACGGTTCTGGTTTCTGAGTTTAGAAATTTTTAAGAGTAATTTAAAGAATTCACCGCTTGGATCAGAAAACTCAGCTACACCGGGAATATGATTAAACTTTTCTAAAGAACGCTGTATTTCGGTATACTTATCTCTGTATTCACCAGAATTCTTCATCAAAGAAGAGTTTTCTTCAAGCTCAACCAGTGTTGCGATTTTTGTTGCAGCACGGTATATTTCCATCTCATCCGTTCCAAGACCTTCTGACAGAAATTCAGAAAAGTCATCATTTGTGAGTTCTTTGATAATATCCATAGTTGCTTTGTTAAAAGCATCTTTGTTAATATTTCCAATAGCACATATTTCATCAATAATGTGCTCTGGAGTATCAAAGTACACATAGACTTTCTGAAATGCTCTGTAAAGAGCAATCTTGGGAAAACGCTCCCAATTAATAATGTTACCATTACCCTCAGTAAATGAGGCTAGCATATAGGCGGTTATGCAGTTTAATGCCTGCTTAGCGAGCTCGTTATACTTGTCATCGGTAGTAACAGAAGTCCACCGACGTAAGATGTTAAGTCGCTTAAACACCTCATTAATGGCTTTTAGAATTTCGAGATTAATAAATTTTTTGTCTAACATATTGTATTTCCTCCTTTAAATTATTATGTCTTCTTGCATAAGCTTGATGTCACGCAAGGAAGACTTATTACAACAATGTTATCACTCTTTATTATACCATAATTTTATGTACACTTCAAGAAAGCACGAAACAATAGAATCTTAGAAAAATAAAAGGAAGGAATATTTCCTTCCTTTTCATAATTACCATTTCTTTTTCAAATTAATTAGCTCTGAGATATATCCCATTAGACAATAAGGTGCTAATATAAAGGCATATACTAAGATATAAACAATAAAAGCTAAGAAACTTCTTTTTTCTAATTTGCAATCAATTTCTTTTAGCATATTTTTTCTCTTGATTTCGATTAATAGGCATAACAATAGTCCAAAAGGAATAACCAGTAAAGAAATCCAACCAAGTAATAGGGGATTTCCCAATGCTAAGAAAATTAAGCTAAGTGGTACAAAAATAAGAAGAGCCAAATCAATAAAAGGGAAAAAGATGTTAAAATACATTAAGAATTTAGATTTCAAAGACATCTTTTTGGATGTCAATATTTTAACCTTTTTGAAAGCTTCTATCATACCTCTGGCCCATCTTTTTCTTTGTTTACCTAGTTCTTTATATTTTTCTGGAACGACTGTATAGGCAATGGCATTTTTAGCAAAATTGGTTTCATACCCTTTACTTAGTAATTGCCAAGTAAGAACAATATCTTCTCCTACACAATGTTGCCAACCACCAATTTCTTTTAGCATTTTTGTTTTATAAGCACTAAAAGCACCTTGTGCAACTAAGGTGGAATGATAATTACCTTGTATTAATTTAACACCAAAGATACCTAGTGTATAGTCCCATTCTTGTAATTTGGTGATAAAGCTCTTTTTTGCATTTTTAACAAATAAGCAACCTGCTATTGCAGCCGTTTTTTTATTAGAATTTACTAACTTATGCATTATATTTCTAACAGCTAAAGGATGCAAAACTGTATCACTATCAAGTGTAATGGTATAATCGGTACATACAGTTTGTAATCCTTTGTTAAGTGCATTTGCTTTTCCTTGGTGTTTGGTTTCTATTAATGTCATATTAGAATCTAAATCCGTTGATTTTAATAACTCTAAAGTTCCATCAGTCGAACCATCATCAATCATTTTTACATAAATGTTTCCACAGTATTTTTGCTTTTTTATAGAGTTAAGTGTTTTTTCAATTGAGTTTTTTGCATTATATACTGGTATTAAAATCGTAACGTCTTCTTCTTTTTTGTCATAGGATTTCTTCTTATCATTTTTATGAAGTAATAAACTAACAAAGTTAAATACATACTGAAATCCTGGAATAATAGCTATAAAAGTTACAAGAAAAATTGCTAAGAAATAGCCTAAATAACATGAAATATCATAAATCCAATTGATATTGATGCATATTGAACAGATAAGACATATTAGTGCAATTATCATAGATATCAAAAACATTTTTATCACCTCATAGTATCTTATGAAACTGTCGAAAAATCGTGATAAGTGTCAAAAAATGTCTACTATAAATATAATAAAAAGAGGTGAAGATAAAGTGAGTACAAAAAAGAAAATGATCATTGTATGTATGATAATTGTTGTAATTACAGTTACAGTTGGAATTGGTATTAGAGTTAAAAGAAATACGAAAAGAGCAGATGTTAAAGTTCCCATTTTGCTATATCATAATTTCGTAACAACAGTTCCAGAAACTGATCCAGACAATTTTAACTATATAAATACGCCAGAAAGTTTTGAAGAAAATATAAAAACATTTTTAGAAAATGGATATACCATCATATCTATGAAAGAATTAGCGCTTGCTGATAGTGGAAAAACAGAGCTTCCTGACAAACCGATGGTGATAACATTTGATGATGGGTATTACAGTAATTATGAATATATCTATCCGATTATGAAACAGTATCAGGTGAAGGCATCTATATTCATTGTAACAGATAAAATTGGTCAAGAAATTGATGGTATACAATATTTAAGTTGGGAACAATGTTTAGAAATGCAAAATAGTGGTCTTGTAGAAATAGGCAGTCACAGTAAAAAACATGTTTTTTATGATAAACGCTCTGTTCGAGAACTTCGTGATGATGTAAAAGTATCTTATGAAGAAATAGAGAAGCATCTAGGAAAACAAGACTTAAAAATATTTGCATATCCATTTGGAGCATATACAACTGAAACAGTAAGGACTTTAAAAAATAATGGAATTGATTTTCAAATATATGATATTGGAATGAATCATTTTAAAGATTTAGATAACCATGCTATTAAGAGAATCAATATTCCTTGTGAGATGACAGGAAAGGAGATTATAGAAGAGATAGAAGCATATCAGTAAAATTAAAAAAATCAAGAGGGAAACTGATTTCGAGTTTCCTCTTTTTAATATAATAGCAGTTGTTTTTTTTCAACAATACAAATAGAAAAAAACAAACATCCAGAAAGTTATTGGAGTACCAAAAATGTATCCATGTTTTATAGTGCGACAAAAATCACCTTGTAAAAAGGAATCATGATGAATTTAATATGTTAGATGCAAGGTTTTGAATTTTCGCAAAAGATTTTGAATATGGAGAACTAACAATTCAGGAGAAGTCAAGTAGATGAAGTAAGAGAATATGAAATCACCTATACAGTACAGACTCATACAAAAATAAAAGTAGAAAATACAATAGGAAGGATTTAGCAGAATTTTCAAGATGAATTTAGTGAAAAAAGTGGAAGATATTATTCCAGAAGAGTTGTCACAAAAAGGAAAAAATGAGAATATTTTTATAAAAATATGTATAACTATATTGTCAGTTATCACATTTGTTATTGTTAGAAAACATAAAAGTAAAATAGAATTTTAAAAATTAGAAATCCAATTCTTTATTTGAATTGGATTTTGATTTGTGGTAAGAGAAGAAGAGGAGCAGGTAACTGATAACCCTGCTCCTCTAAAAAGAAAATTTATATAGATTTTATTTTGAGATCATGAAAGTATAAAACGCCTAAACATATTGATATTTACATAATCCATTATGCTAAATTTACATAAAAAAGTCAATTTAACATAATATACCATATAGCTAATTTTGATAAATTAGCATTACCCCCTTTTAAAAATAAAGAAAATGGTATACAATATAGAAAAATTAGAATTAGGAGAGGAATATGAATAAAAAATGGCAAATATATGATGTAGATGAAGAAAAAGTAGAAGAAATATCGAAAAAATATAATGTAAACAAATTATTAGCAACTATATTAGCGAATAGAAATATTGTAAATGAAGAAGAAATTAGACTATTTTTAAATCCTACAAGAAATGATTTTCATGATCCGTTTTTAATCACAGATATGGAAAAAGCAATTAATAGAATTATAGAGGCAATAGACAAACAAGAAAAAGTAACCATTTATGGAGATTATGATGTAGATGGAATTACGAGTATTACGGTTTTAAAAAGCTTTTTAAAAGACAGAGGTTTAGAAGTATCGCAATATATTCCCAATAGACTACATGAAGGATATGGATTAAATAAACAAGCAATTGATAAGATTCATAGTAATGGTTGTGATTTAATGATAACTGTAGATTGTGGAATTTCTGCAATAGAAGAAATTGATTATGCAACTACATTAGGAATTGAAACGATTGTAACAGATCACCATGAACCAGGAAATGACTTACCAAACGCATTAGCTGTTATTGATAATAAACGAAAAGATAGTACATATCCATTTAGAGAATTAGCAGGTGTCGGTGTTGTTTTTAAAGTGATACAAGCTCTAGGAATGAAATTAGGATTAAAAGAAGAAGAGTATTTAAAATATTTAGATATTGTATGTATAGGAACCATATCAGATATTGTTCCACTTGTTAATGAAAATAGAGTAATTGCAAAATTAGGCCTATTATTAATCAAACAAACAAAAAATATAGGATTAAGGTCTATTATTCAATCATCAGGATATACAAAAATTGATTCTAATAGTATATCATTTGGAATTGCTCCAAGAATTAATGCTTGTGGAAGAATGGGAAAAGCAGAAGATGCTTTGGAGTTATTTTTATCAAAAAATATCAATCAAGTTTCAGAGCTAACAACAAAACTAAATGACTATAATCGATTAAGACAAGATACAGAAAAAAAGATATTTGAAAGTGCTATACAAGAAATACAAGAAAAAGGCTTAGAACAACATGCATCCATTATTGTTGGAGGACATAATTGGCATCATGGTGTTATTGGGATTGTTTCTTCTAAAATTACAGAAATGTATTTTAAACCAAGTATTTTATTAAGCTTTGAAGAGGATGGAATTGGAACAGGTTCAGGAAGAAGTATACCAGGATTTGATTTACATGAAGCTTTATCTAAATGTACAGATACCATTGAAAAATTTGGTGGACATAGTATGGCTATTGGTATTACGATTAGAAAAGATAAATTTGAAGCATTTAAAAAAGAATTTGAAGAAATAGCCAAAGAAGCGAAGATTGATGAGATTGTTCCTATTATCAATATAGATGCAAAAATTGATTTTAGTAGTATTAATAAAGAAATGGTAGAAAGCTTAAAAGCATTAGAACCTTATGGAGAAGGAAATAAAATGCCTGTATTTGCTTTTAAAAATTTAAAAATTGATTCTATTAGAGCCTTATCAGAAGGAAAACATCTAAAATTAACATTAAAAGAAGGAAACACAGTTGTCAATAGCATAGGATTTAATATGGGAGAATTTGTAGATGAATACAAAATCGGAGACAAAATAGATGTGGTTGGCGTACTAGAAATCAATAGTTTTAATGGAGTAGATACTTTACAAATTAATATGAAGGATATAATGAGGGCAATATAGGAAGGAATTAGAAAAAAAGGGAAGTGAATGTATGCAAGAGGAAAAAAAGGAAATTTCAATTAAAGATATCATCAATAAAAGAAAAGAGCACTCTAGAAGAGTGGATATTAAATTAATTATGAAGGCTTATCGATTGGCTAGTGAAAAACATAAAGGACAAAAAAGAAGCTCAGGTGAACCATATATTATTCACCCTCTTAATGTTGCATATATTTTGGCAGATATTGGATTAGATGATAGTACAATTTGTGCAGCACTTCTTCATGATATTGTTGAAGATACAGATGTGACAGATAAAGATTTAAGAGCTCAATTTGGAAATGAAATCGCAGATATGGTAGCAGGTGTGACCAAATTAAGCACGATTCAATTTGCATCTGTAGAAGAGCAACAAGTAGAAGATTATCGTAAAATGTTTTTGGCAATGGGAAAAGATATCAGAGTTATTTTAATCAAGTTAGCAGATAGATTGCATAATATGAGAACTTTGAAATATTTAAGAAGAGATAGACAAATTGCCAATGCCAAAGAAACGAGAGACTTATATGCACCACTTGCCAATAGATTAGGTATTTATTCTCTAAAATGGGAGCTAGAAGATTTAGCATTTAAATATTTGGAGCCAGAGGAATATCATGAATTAGTAGAAGGCATTAATAAAAAGAGAGAAGAAAGAACACAATTTATTGAGAAAATTATGGCAGATATTCGTGTAGCTTTAAAGAAACAAAGAATTGATGCAGAGGTAACAGGAAGGGCAAAACATCTATATAGTATTTATCGTAAAATGAAAAGAGATAATAAAACATTAGACCAAATCTATGATTTATTTGCTTTAAGAATCTTAGTAAACTCTGTAAAGGATTGTTATGCAGCATTAGGTGTCGTTCATGAATTATATAATCCAATGCCAGGTAGATTTAAAGATTATATAGCTGTTCCAAAGCCAAATATGTATCAATCTATTCATACAACATTGTTAGGAGAGAAAGGAACACCATTTGAGGTACAAATTAGAACATGGGAAATGCATAAAGTTGCTGAATTTGGTATTGCTGCACATTGGGCATATAAAGAAGCAAGCTATTTTGGAAAAAAACAATCTGTTAAAGTAGAAGAAGATAAATTAGCATGGCTTAGAGAAACTTTAGAATGGCAAAAAGAATTGGAAGACCCACAAGAATTTCTAAACACATTAAAAACAGAGCTATTTGAAGATGAGGTATATGTATTTACACCTAAAGGTGCTATTAAAGTATTGCCAAGAGGAGCAACACCAATTGACTTTGCATATACGATACATGCTGAAATTGGAAATAAGATGACAGGATGTAAAATCAATAGTAAAATGATGCCAATTATCACGCCATTACAAAGTGGAGATATTGTAGAAATTATCACATCAGATAATTCAAAAGGACCAAGTAGAGATTGGTTAAAATTTGTAAAAAGCTCAGCTGCAAAGAATAAAATTAAGAGTTGGTTTAAAAAAGCACAAAAAGAAGAAAATATTGAAAAAGGAAAAGATTTAATTGAAAAGGAATTAAAAAGAATTGGATTTACACATGCTGATTTATTTAAACCAGAATATATAGACCCAATGCTTGAAAAATATAAATATAAGAATTTAGACGAAATGTATGCAGCTGTTGGGTTTGGGGCAAATTCATCAGTAAAAGTCATTGCTAGAATGCTTCAAGAATATCGAAAAGAGCATGAAGAAGAGGATATTGAGAAAAAATTAGAAGAACTAAAGAAAGCAAAACAAAAGAAACCAAAGCCATCAAGCTCAGGTGTTATTGTAAAAGGAATTGATAATTGTCTAGTAAAACTTTCAAAATGTTGTAATCCCCTTCCAGGAGATGAAATTGTGGGATATATCACAAAAGGAAGAGGGGTGTCTGTTCATAGAAAAGATTGCTATAACGTAAAAGACCTAATATCAGAAGAAAACAGAATGATAGATGTAGAATGGTATGAAGAGGAAAAATCAGAATATCAAGCAGAAATTGAAATCTTCTCAAATGATAGAACAGGATTATTAGTGGATATCTTAAAAGAATTGGCAACAACAAAAGTAAATATTTTAGGTGTTAATACAAAAACCACCAAAGAAAGAATTGCCATCATTGATATTACGCTTGAAGTAGAAAACTTAAATGAATTAAATAAAGCACAAAAAGTGGTTAGAAAAGTAGATAGTGTCTATGATGTAAAGAGAAAGAAATAAATTGAGATTTCGGGGACTTAACTTAAAAATTTCCAAATTACAAAATTGAACAAGAACGGATAAAACTTTGTCCAAAAAGAAACGTCCCCAATTGGACATTTTCAAAAAAGGAGGAAATATGATTTTAAAAGAACGAAAGATTAACACATGGATAGGAGACCCAACCAATTGCTATATTATCTTTGATGAAACAAGTAAAGAAATCATGGTTATAGATCCAGCAGGAGATGTGGATAAGCTTGCTGAGATGATTGCTATTTTAAAAGGGAATTTGAAATATATTTATTTAACACATTGTCATGGAGATCATATAGCAGGTGTTACAGAACTAAAAAATCGATGTGGAGGAAAAATATTAATTCATAGGTTTGATAGTGAAGGGCTAAATAATGTAAATATCAATCTTTCTACAATTATAGAATTACCTCCGATAGAATTAGAAGCAGATTCCAGAGTGGATGACAAGGATTTGATACATTTAGGAAACTTAGAATTTACAGTTATTCATACACCTGGACATACAAGAGGCTCAAGTAGTTTATATTGTAAAGAACAAGCCTGCCTATTTTCTGGAGATACTTTATTTAGAGGAACATGGGGAAGAACAGATTTACCAACAGGTAGTAGAGAAGAAATTATGGATTCTATTGTTCAGAAGTTATTAATACTTCCAGATGATACCATTGTATATCCAGGACACGGAAAGGCCACTATGATAAAAGAAGAAAAGCCAATCTACTTAGAGTTGAAACCCAAATTATATTGAATTTCAATAAATAATGTAGTATACTGGATGAGAACCTTAAATAAGTCTTGTATAAGGAGGAGTTAGAATGTTTAACGTAGCGATTAAAAATCTGGGGAGACTGCGGGACAAAGGATATCATTTTATAGAGAACGAAGAAGGAGATACATTGAGAATTTTTGATGCAAAAGGACATAAAATTTATGAGATGAAGGTAGATGACGCAGGACTTTTACAGGTAAGAGACAACAAAGGAGAAGAGTTCTGGTGCGAGAGTTTAGAGATATCCATGCGGCTTGCAGGAGATCTCTGCATAGCATTATAAGGAATTTTATGACTCAAGATTCAGGGCTGGAGACAATAAATCCAGCCCGCAATTTAAATATTAAGATACAAGTACAATAAGTAAGGAAGGAAATAAAAAAATGAAAAAAGTAGAACCAAGAACATTGGCAGGATTTATGGAATTATTGCCAAATGAGCAAATTTTATTTAATCAAATGAAAGAGAAAATAGAAAATACATATAGAAAATTTGGATTTTTACCTTTAGATACACCAGTGATAGAACTTGCAGAAGTATTACTTGCAAAAGCTGGGGGAGAAACAGAAAAACAAATTTATCGATTCCAAAAGGGAGATACGGACTTAGCATTACGTTTTGATTTAACAGTACCACTTGCAAAATACGTAGCCAAAAACTATGGAAATTTAAGTTTTCCATTTAGAAGATATCAAATTGGAAAAGTATATAGAGGGGAAAGAGCTCAAAAAGGAAGATATAGAGAATTTTATCAATGTGATATTGATATTATTGGTGATGGGGAATTAGACTTAATCAATGATGCAGAAATACCTGCTATTATATATACGATTTTTAAAGAATTAGGGTTTCAAGATTTTACCATAAAGATAAATAATAGAAGAATTTTAAATGGATTATTTGAAAGCGTGAACCAAAAAGAAAATGCAGTTGAAATCTTAAGAGTTATTGATAAGATTGAAAAAATAGGGAAAGAAGCCGTAATAGAAGAATTCAAAAAGCTAGGACTAAAGGAGAAGCAAATCCATAATATTATAAACTTTATTGAAATAGACGGATCATCTGATGAAAAATTAGAAAAATTAGAAAATTTAGGAATTGAAAATGAAACTTACTTAAAGGGTGTAGAAGAATTAAAAACAGTTATCAAAAATGTAAGATTATTTGGTGTTCCAGATACAAACTTTACAGTAGATTTAACCATTGCAAGAGGACTAGATTATTATACAGGTACTGTATATGAAACATTTCTAGATGATTATAGAGAAATTGGAAGTGTGTGTTCAGGAGGAAGATATGAAAACTTGGCAGAATATTATACAGAAAAAAGCCTTCCAGGAGTAGGCGTTTCCATAGGATTAACCAGATTATTTTATAAATTAAATGAATTAAATATTATAAAAGCTGATAGAAAATCAGTAGCAGAAATCTTAATTATTCCAATGGTAGAAAATTTGGAACAACCAATACAATTAGCAACAAAATTAAGAAATTTAGGAATTAATACAGAAATCTATTTGAATAACAAGAAATTAAAAGCTAAATTTAAATATGCAGATAAGTTAGAAATTCCTTATGTCATTGTAGTAGGAGAAGATGAAATAAAAGCAAATGAAGTGACATTAAAAAATATGAAAACCGGAAATGAAGAAAAAGTTCCAATGGATGAAAAGGAAATATTGAAAATGATAAAAAAATAGAAAGTTTTTTAAGAGCTTTCTATTTTTTCTTTTTAAAATGTTTATACTTAAAAGGACATTTTTTTATAAGAAATTGTTTAAATTCTAAAGAAGTACCTTTCTTAAAGTTGGATTTATCAATGAGAAGGGCGTGGACTCTATCTGTATATAAATAGAAAAATTGCTTTGTTTCATATATTTTGTAAATATCCCTATATTTAAAAATAGAATATTCCTTTTTATTAGAAACTTTAAAATATTTTTCATAAAAAGAAAAAGTATAAGTGGTTTCTTTTACAGATTTATCATCTTGATGATATTTTCTAGCTTCTTCAATAGGACGAAAAAACCTCCATAGCAAAAAAATGACTAAGAATATACTTAGTAAGATAATTAATGTATAATGAAGAGATTGGATAAGGGTTCCAATAAAAATCAATATAAAAACAGCTGTCAAAAAGGTATATGCATGATATCTTAAAGAAAAATGCTTTCTATGAAATGCTGAAAATTGATCATAAACTTTTTTAGAATATGTAGTTATATTTTTAAATAGTAAATCCAATTTTATCACCTAAGAAAAGTATATCATAAAAATAAATAATTGAAAATATGAATAAAAAAATACTTTATGGATATATTTGTGTATTAGAAAAACGAAGCTTGACAAAGGAAATGAAAATGATATAATCCTAATAACAATGGAAAATGAATATACAATTTGGAAATATAAAGAGAAAGGTTAAAAAATATATGTATGATGTTATCATAGTAGGTGGAGGACCTGCAGGTATTTCAGCAGGATTATATACAAAACGTGCAAACTTGAATGTGCTAATTTTATATAAAGACCAATCAGCTTTAGAAAAAACAGAATGGATAGAAAACTATTATGGATTTGAAAACGGAATATCTGGAGAGGATTTATATAAAACAGGAATCCAACAAGCCAAAAATCTAGGAATTGATGTAAAAAAAGAAGAAGTAATGAATATACAAATGGTGGAAAACAAACAATATATGGTTATGACAGAAAAAGAAAGGTACACAACTAAAACTATAATATTAGCAACAGGGAACAAGAAGAATACACCTAAAATTAGAGGAATTAAAGAATTTGAAGGAAAAGGTGTTAGTTATTGTGCAGTATGTGATGGTTTCTTTTATAGGAACAAGGACGTTTCTGTTTTAGGAAGTGGAAATTATGCTCTATCAGAAGCAAATGAGCTAATTAACATCGTAAACAGTATTACCATATTAACAGATGGCAAAGAAGCACCTGACATAAGAGCAGATAATGTTAAAATTGATACAAGAAAAATACGTGAAGTAAGAGGCGATAAAAAAGTAGAAGAAGTAGAATTTGATGATAACAGCAAAATCAAAACAGATGGTATATTTGTGGCACTTGGAGTTGCTGGAGGAAATGAGTTTGCAAAAAAATTAGGTATGATAACAAAACAAGATAGAATAGTGGTAAATGAAAATATGGAAACCAATATACCTGGAATTTATGCATGTGGAGATTGCGTAGGAGGATTACTACAAATATCCAAATCTGTATATGAAGGAACAAAAGCAGGCTTACAAGCAATTCAATATATTCGAAAACAAAGCGCATAATTTTTCCATAATGACAACAAAATAAAAATATAAAGGAGGAATCAAGTATGTTAACATTTGAAGAAAAGAATTTTGAGAAGGAAGTATTACAAGCAGAAGAAAAGGTATTAGTTGATTTTTACGCAGATTGGTGTGGACCATGTAGAATGATGTCACCAGTGATTGACGATATTGCTAAAGAATTAGAAGGAAAAGTAAAAGTAGGGAAAGTTAATGTAGATAATAACCAAGAATTAGCAATAAAATATGATGTTATGAGTATACCAACGATTATGGTATTTGAAAAAGGAAATCCAGTAAAAACATTTGTTGGCGTAACAGATAAACAAGAAATATTAGAAGTATTAAAATAGAGGTGTTATTCGTGAAAATTGCTATTATCTATGATAGTATAACAGGAAATACCAAAAAAATTGCAGAAGCGATTAAAGAAGCATGTGGTGAAAATGAAATTATTTTTGGTAATATGGATACAGATGTTAATGCAGTAGACCTTGTATTTATAGGTTCATGGACAGATAAAGGAAACTGTAGCCAAAAGGTCAAAGAAAAATTAGAAAAGATAAATCATAAAAAGATTGCTATATTTGGAACAGCAGGATTTGGTGGTTCTGAAGAATATTTTAATCATTTGTATCAAAGAATCAAACAATGGATTCCGCAAACAAATGAAATTTTAGGATATTTTTATTGTCAGGGCAAAATGCCACTTACTGTAAAAGATAGATATATTAAAATGATGACCGAACATCCAGAGGATAAGAAGTTGCAAGTTAGTATAGAAAATTTTGAAAAAGCATTAACACATCCAGATGGAAAGGATGTAGAACATGCTAAAGAATTTGCAAGAAGAATGATAAAGAGGTGTGTATAAATGGAAGTAATATATTTTTTAGCAACAGATGGAATTAAATTGGATGGATTATTATATACCAGTAAAAACAAAACAGAAGATATTATCTTATCTGTTCATGGAATGGGTAGTAACTGTATGAAAAAAAGAGAAACTACCATTGCAAAAATTGCTAATGAAAATGGTATAGATTATTTTTGCTTTAATAATAGAGGAAGCGAACTTGTAAAATATACGAGAAGATATACAGAAGGAAAAAGAGAGAAAACTTTGGGCGGAACTAGTTATGAAGATGTATTGGAAGGATATGAGGATATAACTGGTGCAATTATTAAATTAAAAGAATTAGGGTATAAACATATTTATTTACAAGGTCATAGTTTAGGTTGTACAAAAATTGTTTACACATATAATGAGTTAAAAGAAGAACAGGATGATATGATAAAGAATATAAAAGGTATTATATTAAATTCGTTAATTGATATACCAAGAGCTCTAAAGGTATATTTGAGAGATAATTTTGATAAATATTTAGAATATGCAGAACAAAAAGAAAGAGAAAATCAATTAACAGAAATGATGCCAAGAGAAGCATTTATACATCCTATTAGTGTAAAAACTTTTCTAAGATATGCAAGAGATAATAAGGAAATAGATTTTGCAAATTATGGTGAAGATAATGAATTAACAAAGTTAAATAATATAGATGTACCATTATTTATGAGATGGGGAAATGATAATGAAATGATTGTTCAAAAAGCCGAAGAATTAGTTGATATTGTGAATAATATCATAACAAATCCTCATAAAGATATTAACTATATTGATGGTTCTAATCATAGTTATGAGAATAAAGAAGAGGAATTAGCAAATCAGATAATGGAATTTATAGAAAAAAATAAATAGATATTAACAAATATGATTTAGATTACAATCAGAAAATTGATTGTAATCTTTTTTATATAAAAATAATTAAAAATAATGTCATAAAACAGAAAAGGTGATATAATAATGTCAAAATAAAAAGAAGAATAGAAATAAAGATATGAATTTTTACAAATATTCTTCTATATATTTGCACTAGGTGAATACGAATAAAAATAAGGGGGAAGGTAGATGAAAAATAAAAAAGTAATTATTGGAATCATAATTGCTGTTATACTCATTATAGCAATCATTGTAGGAATTGTTATTATGAATATGCCAAAAGAAAAACCAGAAGAGGTTTTAAATACATATTTTTCAGCAATTAATAATAAGCAATATGAAGAAATGTATACATATTTAAGTAGTTCTTCTAAACAAAGTATTAGCCAGGAAGATTTTGTTACGAGAAATCAAAATATTTACGATGGAATTGATAGTAGTAATATTAACATTACTGTCAAAGAAGTAGCAAATGAGGATAAGAAGAAAAAGGTATCCTATAGTGAAGAAATGGTAACCTCAGCAGGAACGATTAGCTTTGATAATATAGCATATTTAGTAAAAGAGGATAAAACATATAAATTAGAATGGTCATCAAGTTTAATTTTCCCTGAGCTACGAAGAGATTATAAAGTAAGAGTAGAAACCCTAAGTGGGAAAAGAGGAAGTATATTAGATAGAAATGGAAATCCACTTGCCTATGATGGCACTATATCACAAGTAGGGATTGTGCCAGGAAAATTAGGGGATAATCGAGAACAAAATATTAGTAAAATATCTGAATTAACAGGTGTATCAGTAGAAACAATTAACAACTATTTATCAGCTTCTTATGTAAAAGATGATACTTTTGTACCAATTAGAAAAGTAGCAAAAGATAATACAGAATTAAAAGAACAATTATTACAAATACCAGGAATATTAATTAATGATGCACAAGGAAGAGTGTATCCATTAGGAGAAGAAGCAGGACATTTGATTGGATATGTGCAAGCAATCAACGCGGAGGAATTAGAAAAGTATGCAGATAAAGGGTATAGTTCTACGAGCTTAATCGGAAAATCTGGACTAGAAGCTGCTTATGAAGATAGATTAAGAGGAACAGATGGTGTTAGAATTTATATTGAGGATGCAGATGGAGAAGAGGTAACCACTTTGGCAGAGCAAGAGCAACAAGATGGTGAAGATATTACTCTTACTATTGATAGTGATATCCAAACTAAATTATATAACCAGTTACGAAATGATAAGGGATTATTTGTTGTTATGAAGCCAGGTACAGGAGAATTATTAGCTTTAGTTAGTACACCAACATTTGATTCAAATGACTTTACATTAGGAATGACAACTGATGAATGGAATAGCTTAAATAATGATGAGGATAAACCTTTATACAATAGATTTATACAAAGGTATTGCCCAGGATCAACCTTTAAATCAATCACAGGTGCGATTGGATTAACTACTGGAAACATTACAGCAGATGAAGACTTTGGATATACGGGAACGAGTTGGCAAAAAGATTCTTCATGGGGAGATTACAGAGTAACAACATTAACAGGATATAGTGGACCTAAAAATTTATTAAATGGTTTAATGTATTCAGACAATATCTATTTTGCACAAACAGCTTTAAGAATTGGAGTAAGTAAATTTACAGAAAGCTTAGATAAAATTGGATTTAATAAGCAATTAGAATTCCCATTATCACTTGCAACATCACAATATGCAAATGAAGATGGTATTAATTCAGATGGAAAATTGGCAGATACTGGATTTGGTCAAGGAAACTTATTAATAAACCCAATTCATATGGCATCTATCTATTCAAGCTTCTATAACAATGGAGACATGGTAAAACCATATATTGAATATAAAGAAGATAAAACGCCAGAAATTTTAATTGAAGATGCTTTCTCAGAAGAGGCAGCAAATACGATAAAAGAAGATTTAATTCAAGTTGTTGAACGTGGTTCTGCAAATGACATGAAAGTAAACGGAATAACCATTGCAGGAAAAACAGGAACGGCAGAATTAAAAACAGATAAAGAGGATAATGAAAGTGGAACATTAGGATGGTTTGATTGCTTTACAACTAATCGAGGAGAGAATGACATATTAGTGATTAGTATGGTAGAAAACGTTCAAGATAATACTGAGGGAGGTAGTCATTATTTAATCAAGATGATTAGAACTTTATTTGAGTAAGGATAGTTAAATAAAAACGAAATTTTATATAATCAAAAAAAGCAGTATAGAGAATAAAATTTATACTGTTTTTGTGTATAAAAAAATAAAATTTTCCTAGAGTAAAATACTCTAAGAAAATTTTACAATACAAATCATATCAATAAAAAATGTTGATGTCAACAAAAATAAGAAAATTTTTGAAATAGACAAATAAAAAGTAGTAGTGTTATTTAGAAAAAAATAATCCTTCAAATTCATCTTATATCTGCCTTTAGATATATGTATACCTTCATAGAGTATTTTACTACAAGAGAAAATAAGGAGGAAAAATAATGAGAACGAAAGAATTAAAAAGAAACAAAGGAATCACATTAATTGCATTAGTCATTACGATTATTGTTTTGCTAATTCTAGCAGGTGTGACAATTGCAACATTAACAGGAGAAAATGGAATTTTAATTAGGGCAGAACAAGCTAAAATAGAAACAGAGGAAGAACAATTAAAAGAAGACATAAAATTAGCATATAATGCAGTAAAAATAGGGAGCAATTTAGAAGGATGGGATCTAGATACAGAGATTATAGAATTACAAAAAGAACTAACAAACAACAATAAAGTAGATAATATATTAGTATATAGAGGAAAAGAAAAAGACGGAAATGACGTTATTATAGTAGAATATACAAATAGGGAAAAAACATATTGTATAAGAAATGAAACAATGGTAAATAGATGTGATGTTAAATATAAATTGGGAGAATTAAAGAAAGATACGATTGAAACAGGGGAATATGCAATTATTTGTGAAACTTCTTCAACAACATCAGCATTATGTAATGACCTAAAATACGAAGTTGTATCCTTAAATGAGGGGGAAGAATTAAAAAAATCAATGAGATGGAGAGTAGAAAAGAGTGATGAGGGGATATTAATATATCCAGCTAGTGGAAATACTAAGAAATATATAAATAGATCAAATACTGTTACTGGTAACGGATATAGGCTGGGATGGAGTGAAAATGAATTTTATTGGAATGAGTCATGGGATTCGGAAAAGCAGGCTTTTAAAGTCTTTACGAAAACGAGTACTGGCAGAACATTATATATCGGATTTTATAATAGTAGTCGAGGTTGGATAGCCATGTCAGAAACAAGAGTTATTCAATTTGCAAATGTATATACTGAGATTAATATATTAGATTAAAGAATTATAAGATTATACATAGTGAAATAAATTCAGAAAAAAATAGACTTTTCTCTAAATTTGTGATAATATATTTGTAAATTTTACACAGAATAAAAGAAAAATATATTATGATAAATAAGGGAGATGAAGATTTTGAGCAATAAATTTTATGTAACAACACCAATCTATTATCCAAGTGGAAAATTTCATATAGGAACAGCCTATACAACCGTATTAGCAGACTCTATGAGAAGATATCATAAGTTAAAAGGTGAGGACACATATATGCTTACAGGAACAGATGAGCATGGCCAAAAAATTCAAGGAATAGCCGAAAAAAATGGTAAAACACCAAAAGAATATGTTGATGAAATGGCTGCACAAGCAAAAGAATTATGGGCAAAAATGGAAATCCATTATGATGATTTTATTCAAACAACAGAGGAAAGACATACTAAAATTGTTCAAAAAATATTTGATAAATTTATGGAACAAGGAGACATTTATAAAGGAGAATATGAAGGTTGGTATTGTGTACCATGTGAGACCTATTTTACAGAAACCCAATTAGTAGATGGAAAATGCCCAGATTGTGGAAGAGAAGTCAAATTAATGAAAGAAGAAGCCTATTTCTTTAACATGAAGAAATATGTAGATAGATTAGTAAAATATTATGATGAACATCCTGATTTTATTAAACCAGCATTTCGAAAAAATGAAATGATCAATAACTTTATTAAACCAGGCTTGGAAGATTTATGTGTTACAAGAACTAGTTTTGATTGGGGAATCAAGGTATTAAAAGATCCAAAGCATGTAATTTATGTATGGCTGGATGCCCTAACCAACTATCTAACAGCTTTAGGATATATGTCTGATGATGATACATTATTTAAAAAATACTGGCCAGCAGATTTACAAATTGTTGGAAAAGACATTGCTAGATTCCATCTAATTTATTGGCCAATATTCTTAATGGCATTAGATTTACCATTGCCAAAGACCATCTTAGTGCACAACTGGATTATGATGAAGGATGGAAAAATGTCAAAATCAAAAGGAAATGTGATTTATCCAGAAACCTTAATTGATAGATATGGACTAGATCCAACTAGATATTTCTTACTTAGAGAAATGCCAGTTAATCAAGATGGAATCTTTTCACCAGAAGCATTTGTGGAAAGATATAACTTTGATTTGTGTAATGATTTAAGTAATTTAGTGAATAGAACGGTATCAATGGTAAATAAATATTTTGAAGGAAAAGTACCTGAATATATAGGAACTCCAAATGCAGTAGATAAAGAATTAGAAACTTATGCTACAGAAAAAATCAAAAAGTTTGAGGAAAAATTAAATGAATATGAAATTGCAAATGCTTTACAAGAAATATGGGATTTAATTGCAAGGACTAATAAATATATTGATGAAACAATGCCTTGGGCTTTAGCGAAAGAAGAAAAAACAGAAGAATTAAAATCTGCAATGTATCATTTAATTGAAAATTTAAGAAAAATTGCTATTTTAATTAAACCTTTTATGACAGACACAGCCAATAATATTTTAAGACAAATTGGTTTAGTAGATGTTGATAGTATCAGATGGGATGACATTTATGCATATGATACCTTAAAAGATATAAAGGTAATTGAAAAAGGAGAACCTATTTTCATGAGATTAAAAGTAGATGAAGAGGTAGAATACTTAAAATCTGTTATGAAAAAATGAGATGTTTTTTTCTGGAAAATTTAAAATAAATTTAATAAAGTAGTTACATTGGTTATATAAAATATAATTCGTGTAACTATTTTTTATTAAACAGATAAAGTAATTATTTAAATGTAAGTTTATAAAAATGTCCCAAAAGGAAACGTCCCCAATTGGACACCCAATTAGACAATTTTTTTTATATATCCTATATGAATTTTTGACAAAATAGTATATAATAGAAATGAAAAAATAGATAAATAACAAAATAATAGTAGGAAATAAAATATGAAAGAAGAAACAAATATGTCTTTAGTACCTGCAAAATTTAGATTTACAACAAAAGAGAAGACAGTTATGATTGTCATAATGGTATTAATGATGATTGGTATTGTCATTACTTGGGTAAACTATATACAAAATGCCAAAGTAAGAGCGCAATATGAGTTGGCACAAAAGCAATTGCAAGAAGCAATTATTAAAGAGCAAGAAGAAGCTGAAAGAAAGAGAAAAGAAAAATTACCAAATTTGACAGAAGTGGGTATTGAAAATATGAAGCACATCTATAGTGCAGATACAAAAAGGGCTTTTTTAACATTTGATGACGGACCATCTAGTAATACCAATCAAATATTAGATATTTTAAAAGAAAAAGGAATAAAAGCTACTTTTTTTGTATTAGGTTCTAATGTTGAAAAGAAACCAGAAATTGTAAAGAGAATGTATGATGAAGGACATTTTATTGCCAATCATGGATATTCACATGTGTATGGTAATATATATCAATCACCAGAAGCTGTTTTAAATGAATATAATCAATGTAATCAAGCTGTAAGAGATGCTATTGGAGAGCAAGAATATAATTCTCATTTATTTAGATTTCCAGGAGGACTAGTAGGGGGAAAATATGCAGATATAAAAAATCAAGCAAACACGTTATTACTTCAAAATAATATTGTTCATGTAGACTGGAATGCGTTAAATGGTGATTCTGAAACAACAAATCCAACAATAGAATATGAAATGCAAAAAATTACTGAAACAACAGCGAATAAACAAAGTGTAGTCATTTTGATGCATGATGCAGAAGCCAAAAAAGTAACTGTAGAGGCTTTGCCAGGTATTATAGATTACTTAGCAGGACAAGGATATGAATTTAAGAATTTTTATGAAATAATAAAATAAACAAGAAAGGGGTTCTCATTTTGCCAAAGAAAACAGGAGAAAAAATAGATGAAATAAAAGAAAAATTAGATTACTTAGGGTTAAATCTAGAAGATGCAAAAAACCAATTTGAAAATTATGAACCATTAAAGTTTAGAGTACCTAAATTTTATGATGAAAAACAATATAGACAATATCGATATGTACCTATTAAAGATATTCAAATATTATTAACACCAACCAATCGAATGGACGACATACAAGAAAAGTATAAAAATGCTAGTCCGATATCAGAATATTTAGATACAGAAAATGAAAAAAACTATTTAAAACACACAACATTTTTAAAAATGTTGAAGGACTTAAAAATAGAAGATGTAGAAAAAGTACAAGAAGAGCAAACCAAATTGACCAAAAAAATTCCTTTTAAAGTAAAATATGAAGGAAATTATTTATGGCAAATATATTATGCAGAAGATACAGACCAATATTTTATGTTGGTTCCAACAGAAGATACGGATTATTCTACGTTTTTCTTCTTATTAAAGAAACAATTAGAAAAGAGGAAAACAGGAAAAATATTTGTACCAATTAGAAATCTTTCTTATAGTAATACATATTTGAAAAAAACAGAATTTGAAGATATTGAAAATTATTTATGGTTATTTACAAAGGATTGGCCATTAATTTATGAAGTATATGATAAAAGTGAAAAATTATCTATTCATATTGTGGGAGAAACAGAGGTTTATGGAAGTATTAGAAGTCCATATAAGATAAAATTAAGTAGCTTAGTAGAGGCAAATCAGTTTTATAAATTACTAAAAGCTATGTTTATTCTACAAACAGAATTGCCACACTATTTTGAGTTTAGAACAAATATCACAAAAGGTGGAGAATTAGAATTCTATAACAATGACTACAAAATAGAATATGAAAATATTGCAGAATGGATAAATGATGAATATGAAGTAGGTCTTGAAAAGCAGGAATTAATAGGAGAATTATTAGAAGAAAATAAAAAGAAATTAGATAATTTAAAAATCATTGCAGCGTCTCAAGAAATTGAATATTTGGCAAAAGAAAAGCAAATTTCTACCTTTCTAGAGTGCAAAAAAACATTTTTTGGAAAATTCAAATATTTCTTTAAGTATAGTAAGAAAAACAAAAAAAGCACATTAAAAGAAAAGGCTTCTAAAATTGAAGAGGATGCAAAACCCTCTGAGGAAAACACAAACGAAGAAAAGAAAAACACAAAAAAGGAGATTCAGAAAAAAGATAAGTATACAATAGAAGAATTGATTCAGTTATATAAGGAATATCAATTAAATGAAACAGAATTGAAAAACATATTGATGGATGTCAATGCATTAAAATTAAAAAATAAAAATATGGCGAAAAAGATTGAAAATGCAACAAATTTTATACAAGAAATTGATAATCATAAAAGAAGTATATTTGAATTTTGGAAATATAGTAATAAAGATGAAGTAGCATCTTTAGCAGAAGGTGAAGAGGAAGAAGTTAACATTATCAAGAAAGTTACAAAAGTTTTTGATTATCGAGAAGACTTAGAAAACTTTGGAAATACAATGGATCAAGTAGAAAGAAAGGCTTTAACCAAAAGTGAAACAGATAGTATCTATTTAACAACAACCAATATTTTTCCATTGCTAAATAAGGTGAAAAATAATGAAGTATTACCAAAAGAGATTGAAAACCATTTGAAAGAGTTGAAAAAAGAAGCGCAAGAAGAAAATGTATTAAATGAAATAGAAGAATTTGATATATTTGGTGGTATGTCACAAGATGCAACAAAGGTTTCTAAAATTGCAAATAAAAACCATCGAGAAATTGCTAAAGATAAATTTAATATTTTAGAAATTAATAAAAATACAAAGCAAATTGGATACAAATTAGCATTAGAAACGGTTGTGGACAATATCAAAAAGGCATTAGATAAAGTTGTCATTATTGATGATTTGCCAGTATACAAAATTATAGATTCTGAAAAACTAGATGCTAAAAATTTTAATATTTTTAATATAAATCCTGAAAATGAAATTCATGAAAAGCTTAAAGATAAAGGCAATAAATTTCAGTTATATAAAATAAATGTAAAAAGAGGAATGAATGGTATTAGTTATACCAATATCATTTTCTATGATAATCAAAATAAAACCTTGCCAATCGGACAAGATATATCAACAAAGATTTTGGTGGATTTGTCTAATGTAGATTTAAAATTGATTCATAGAACATCTTTTAAGATGACAGAGATAGAAGATGAAAAAGATGATTTTTCAAAAGTAAATGTGAAGACAATTAATGTAATGGAATATGATGCTATTTTGAAAGAACAAGAAAAACAAACAGAAAAAGAGGAAGAAAATAAAGAAGATGTTTCTGAAGAAAAATAATTTGTTAGGTATGTAATATTTATATTATATACCTTTTCTTTTAACAAAACATCCTCCTGAACATAGTATATAAAAAAAGAAAAAGGAGGAGAAGTTGTGTTAAAAAAGTTTATATTAGGAATTGTTATATTTGTCTTTGCATTTTGTATGCAAACAAATCAAATATATGCATTAACACCTGCATCTGATTTGACTTATGAAGGCATTGATGTTAGTAATTGGCAAGGATATATTAATTATGCAGAGGTAAGAAATGCTGGAATACAGGTTGTATACATAAAAGCAAGTCAAGGAACCAATATAAAAGATGCCTATTTTGATATTAATTATGAAAATGCAAAAGCAAATGGATTGCGTGTAGGATTTTATCATTTTTTAACAGCTACGAATACAGAACAAGCACGAGAAGAAGCCAATTTTTTTGTTTCCGTTATTTCTGGAAAAACACCAGATTGTAAATTGGTATTAGACTATGAAACTTTTGGAGGCGTGGGAAGAGAAGAAATTAATAACATTGCTAGAACTTTTATGCAGCGTGTAGAGGAATTGACAAGTAAGGAAGTGATGTTATATAGCGATTTATCAAATGCTAGAAATACATTTGATACAAGTCTAGCAGCAGAGTATGATTTATGGATTGCCTATTATGAGAATAGGAATAATCTCATAAATATAGAAACCAGTTGGAATACATATATTGGTATCCAATATACAGACAGGGGTAGAGTAAATGGAATTAATGGTAGTGTGGATAGAGATTTATACACAGCAGAAATCTTTTTAGATGAAACTTCTGAAATTGAAAATAATAGTGGGAATATGACTTCACCTAATACAGAAAGTGTAGAATATACGGTACAAAGCGGAGATACCTTAAGTGCTATTGCAAGAAGATATGGCACAACAGTACAAGAATTGGTAGATATTAACCATATTCAAAATCCGGATTTAATTTATCCAGGAGAAAAGCTAAGAATTCTTACCAATTCAACAACACCAGGAAATGAAGAAAGAGGAACAGGAGATATTATTTACACAGTTCAGAGAGGAAATACCTTGTCACAAATAGCAAGAGAATACAATGTGAGTGTAGAACATATTGTGGAATTAAATGATATAGAAAATCCCAATTTAATTTACCCAGGACAAAAACTAAGAATCACAGAAAGTGATGTGACAGATTTATCTCCAGTAGATAATACCATTCAAGTATATTATGTTGTAAAAGAAGGAGATACTTTAAATGAAATTGCTAGAAGATTTGGAATTACTTTAAATGAAATTTTACAATATAATGATATTCAAAATCCAAATTTAATCTATCCAGGGCAAACTATTAAAATTGTATAAATAAAACTTTTAAAAAAGTTATCAAATTCTTCTGTCAATCATTTTTGAAAATGTCTCAAAATTTTTTAAACATTAGCACTAATTTTTAATAGAATTAGTGCTAAAAT
>CALXKD010000001.1 GCA_944388795.1 uncultured Clostridia bacterium | reverse complement strand
TATATTTTTCTTTTACTTCATCTAAACATTCTGCTATTCGCTTATATACACTTTTCATTGTTTCTAATCCTGTATATTTTGTAGAAAAGTAATTCCAAAACTCTTTTCTATCTATATTATTCCAATCTTTATTTTCATAAATGCCAACATCTCTTTCTATTAGCCTTTCATCAAATATAACTGGTACATTATTTTTATTTATAATATTGCAAGTGTGTTTGGTTCTATCTGCTGGAGAACAAATAATCAAATCTATGTTCAAATTTGCTATTTCTTCTCTAGCTTTTTCTGCTTGTTTAATACCATTCTCGTTTAAATCTTCTTTAATTCCTCCAACGATATTTTTCAAATTACTATCTGTTTCTCCATGTCTAATTACATATATTTTCATATTAATTATCCTTTTCATATAATTTCTTCAATTTTCCTATTCCAAGATGAATTTCTTTTCCATCAACTAATAATTGTTTTATTTTTGATTGCAAACTTGTTCTTTCTGGCAAATCATAATAACTATTTATTTGTTGCAAATCATAAACGAAATTTAGAATATCTTTAACAGCATTCTTTCCTTCAATTATATCAAATAGTTGTTGAAATTTAGCAATATTGGAATTACTATCTAATAGTTTCGTTATATCTTTACTTAATAGCCATGATTCACAATAATATTGGCAATTTTCCAGTTTAAAATATCTCTCTATTTCTTTTTTAGAATTTTTTATAGAATTTAATACTTCATTATAAAGTAACTTATCTCCTTTTGGTATATGTATTTTAATAAAGTTTCCTTTTTGGTTATTATAATATTCATACTGCAATCTTCCAACTTCTATTAATCTTATATTTATAAAATATAATCCCCATAAGAGTTGAGATAATCTAATTCCCTCTAGTTTTCGATTATATATATCACTAGTTAAACATTCTCTAACTCTATTTTTATGTACTAGAACTTGATATGAATCAAATTTGTATTTATTCATGTTTTCTTGATGTATTTTATAACCTGATAAAAGTATCATGTTATGAATAAATTTATTATAAGATTCTCCCATAAATCTATTCAAATCACTTTCATTCCATAATAATTTTAATTGTTCGCTTTCATTATCATATAATAATTTTAGTACATAATTTATTCTGTTTTTTAATTCACTATTCTTGTTAATGTCATCTAAACATTTATAACATTTATCCTTATAATTTTGTATATTTATATGATAAAATGTTAATGCTTCCTCTATATCATTTCTTTCTATTAATAAATCTTTTTCTTCCATTTCTATCCTTTTTCTGTTAATTTATTAAATAAATCATTATATATTTTATCAGCATCCAGATAAGTTACAAACTTTATTTTTCTATCATTTTTATTAAAACTATAGCTCAAATCTTTATTAATTTCTGGACAATCCATTTCCTTTTCTTCAAACCATTCTTTATTGATCAAATAAGCTATAACACTTATATCCCAAATCACCCTTCTTGTTTGGATTCCATGCACTCCATCATTGTAAAATCTGCTACATAAATAGTCACAAAGTTCATTTCTTCCTTTTAAATAATGTTCTAATTCATAGATGGATATTTTTAGGTTTGATGCAACACCTTTACAAGGAATCATTGTTAGTTTTACTTCTGATGCAAATATGTCTTTTATGGCTTGTACATCTTGTCTAAAATTAAATTCTTTATTGTTATTACATACAGGACTATTTCCTCCAAGCCAGATAATTTCAATTTTATTTATAATATTAGGAGCTTTTTTTATTGCTAAGGCAACATTTGTGATTGCTCCAATTGCCATAATATATGTTTTCTCATTTTTATTTGCAATCTCTATTATTTTTTCTACTGCCCCATTTATTTCATCATATCCATTTTCTATATAATCAGTACTCCCTTTAAATACTTTATTTTCTGTATTAAAGTTTAGCCAATTACAGATTTTTAATATTTCTTGATAACTTTTTTCTTGTCCTTCTTCTATACTAATATCATTATCATGATGATATGGTGCTACTGTAATAGCTTCTATATTAAATCTATCTTGTGAAGTAAGCATATATGAAACAGCAAACTGGTCATCACATTCATTATATGTATCCGTATCTAATATAACATTTAGTTTTTCTTGATTTTCATCTAAAGTATCTAAGTATTCCATATTTTTATCCCTTTCTAAAAAATCATAGAGCAACTTTTCCTTTGCTATTGATATCATTTTCATATATAATTTGTTGCTATATTATACTATGAATAATGATTTTCTTAACTTCTTCTATCTATCTTTCCTCTTATTTTTTAATATTCCTTCTTTTGTTCTTTATAGTAATCATACACCATATTCTTATAATTATGTAAAAACTTTTCTCTTTCATCTACATCTAATTGATCTAAATCCAAATATGGTGCCGCATCTTCTATTTCTAATAATTTAATTTTTCCATTATACAATTTTATAAAGTCAATTCTTTGTATCCCTATAAATTGTTTATTTAAATCTGCAAACTCTTGAGCAATTTGTTTTTCTTTTTCATTATATTCATATTTTACTGCATCAGGATATATAGGAAGCTTACTAGGTTTAAACTCTAATGCATATTGTAGTTTATTATTAATGAAATAAAATTGTACCTCTGATTGAAATTCTAGTAATGGTTGCAAAATATACTTATTAAAATCTATTATATCTATTTCTTCCTTACAAATAATTCTTTGTTTCATTCCATCATAACCAATTTTTGGTTTTAATAAATATTTTTCTGCTTCTGGAAGTTTATAAAAATCTTCCTTTTTATCAATACTTGGTATTACCTCATACCCACGATTATATAAATCTATCAAGTATTGTTTTCCCTGCTCATCAAAATTCCCATTAAAATTAATTATCTTCTTGTTCTTACCTTTTAACCTATCATTTAATTTATTGGCAATCTCTTCATATCTTAATATTTTTTCATAACAATAACTACTATCTAACCATATATTTCTTTTTATAAAAATATCATATTCATTATCTAATGCTTCATCATAATCAATCCAAGAAATATCTACGATATTTCCGTCTTTTTTGAATGTATTTGCTATCCAAATGTCTTCCTCTGATTCTTCATTATTTAAATTGGTTAATAACAAAATTTTCATTTATATCTCCTAAATTTTATACATTTTTATCTCTTTCAGATACTTTTTTTCTCTCTTATACTATAGAATATAAACAAAATAATATAAGTGATAATTGCTATTCCAAATGTTGTTTTTATAGCATTTGAGCTTTCCTTAAATATTGTATATGAAAGTATCGGTAATATAGCAGTCACTATTCCCTCTACAAACCTTTCAAAAGTAACATAAGATGTTTGATAATCCTCTTTTGCGCTTTCATAAATTGCTGTGTGATCATACATGTCATAAGCACTATCATATATCCCTATTAAAATATATACAATTGGTAGTACATACATTAAAATAGCATTTTCAAAATAGAATAATATTCCAAAAGCTATGACACATGCTAAACACATTGGTAAAATGACTTTTTTCCATTTTCTATCTTTTGCCTGTTTTTTCCAGAAATTACTTGATATAGCACTTGATAAATTGATTAATATATTTAAAATGCCATAATATAAATAATTTACATGCAAATATCGCAAAACAAATACATTTAAATACATAGTTCCCATACCATATGCAAATCTATTTAATCCACAAACCATAAGGACTTTTCTAAATTGTTTATCCTTTGCTGGCATTTTTATAGTATCTAATACTTTTGCTGGTTTTTTTTCAATTTCTGGTTTATATGTATTTACCTTTATCATTATATCTATACATGCAATAACAAAAACAACAAAAAACAAAACTAAAAAGCCATATAATTCATATCCTGATGCCGTACATTTATCTAGAACGATTCCCATGGTTAAGCTAAATACAACAACAACTGTATTTCTTAACATATTTCGAACAGCTGCAAATTTGATTCTATCATCTTTTTTTAGTAAGGTCATTCTCCAATTTACAAATGTTACATATCCTAATTCTCCTGTTACAGCATAAATAGAGGCAAATATGAAAAAGAAAATCGTTCTAATTGTTATATCATCAGAAATAAATGGAATAAACGCAAAACATACAGAAGCAATTCTATATATTGTATAATTGGTTAATACTACTTTTTTGGATTGTCCAAATCTTCCAAAAAAAGTGGCTGCAAAAATTTGAACAATATTGGTTATCGTATCTAATACGGCATAAATTCCTATGGCTAAATCTGATAATCCTAAATATACTGCAAATGCTGAAATAAAAGATGTGCTTGCTATTTTATTATTGGCTGTATCTAATACAGATGCTGTTAAATATTTTTTATATTCCCTTTTGTAGTTCATTATTTCTCCCTATTCCCTTATCTTTTTCTTTAATTCTTCAACTAATTCCTTTAACTTTTCTATTCTATTAGAAGAGGTATCTACATATCTAAACCCATATTCCCTACATTTTTCCCTTATCTCATCATCTATCTTTACATGCTTAATGATTGATTTTAGCATTGTTTCATCATTTCTTTTGTAAGAATATTGATTTGGTGTATCATATTTTCGAATATTGTCTAATATTTGTTGAGGTTCTGTTTCACCATGTCCTAAAAATATGACAATACAGTCATTATATAACTCTTTAACAGTATCAGGCAATATTTGTGATCCCTCTATAATATAATGAAATTGGTTATTGAGATCTCTTTTATTATAATATATCATTCTTGAAACAAATGCAGGTAAATCTGTAAAATTGTTTTTACCACCTCTTGGATTTATCTCAAGTTTAGGAAATATATCATCAAATGCATTTCTGATACAATCCAAGCTAAGTATGTGATAATTTTGCAATTCTTTGGCTAATAATATTGTTAATGTCGTTTTTCCTGCTCTAGGAACACCTGCAATTAATATGTTTTTCATTTTTCTTTCTCCTTTTAAATAGCACATTTGTTTTTTATCAAATCTACCTTACCATCCTTTAGGTAAATAATCTTGTCTGAGCTTTCAATAGTAGATTTTCTATGAGCAATAATAATCACTGTACTTTCTTTAGTAATTTTATCAATTAATTTTTGAATTCTATCCTCTGTCTTTAAATCTATATTTGAGGTTGGTTCATCAAATATATAAATATTAGCTTTATGCAAAATCGCTCTTAAAAATGCGATCATTTGCAATTGACCATAAGACAAATTTGATTTAGATATCGTTTCCTCTAAGCCATCTTTAAATTTACTTAATGTATTTTCAAATCCAATTTCCTTTGCCGCTGTTTTTATTTGTTCATCTGTAATACTTTCATCTCCTAATATAATATTGTTTTTTAAAGTATCCTCTAGGATATATGGTGTTTGTGAAATATAGGAAATATTTTTTCGTATATCCTTTATTCTGACTTTTGTGATATCTTTTCCACCAATTAAAATTCTTCCACTTTTAAAAGGATATAATCTCATTAAAATATTCATCAAAGTAGTTTTTCCAACACCCGTTTTCCCTGCAATCGTTACTTTACTTCCTTGTTTTATAATAAAAGATATATCCCTTAACACTTGGTTTTCTCCATATTGCATATATACATTTTCAAATTCTATATCTCCTTTTAGATTCTCTGCCAATTCTCCCTTTTCAATATCTTCTACGCCTTTTTCTTTTAGTAACACATTAATTCTTTTTAATGACATAAATGAAGATTGAATTTCTTCTAATTGCGTAAATATTTCATTTAATGGTTCTCTACACTCTCTTATATAATTAATGACTAGATAAATGCTCCCTAAGGATATGAAGCTATTTATATTTAATGTATATTGTAATATAAAATAGATTGCTAAAGCTTGTATCGTTATGGCCAATGGATATGTAAAACTTTCTACGAAAATATATTTTTTTCTATATTTTAATTCTTCATCTAATGTTTTGGTAATTTTTCTAGTCGTGTTTTTTTGTAGTCCGAATAAATAGGTTAATTTATTTTTATTATACATTTCTGAATATTGTCTATTTTCCACATCTCGTTTATCTAGAATATGTTTATTTGCTTTTGCTACTTGATGTGTAAAAATATAAGAAACAATCGCTACTAATATCATTGCTATTACACCAATGATTGCTAATGTAACATCTGCCATAAACATAAATATAAGCATAATAACAATATATAAAACATCATTTACCAATACTTGTAATGTTCCTAAAAATAAAGAAGAAACATTATCAATATCTGCTGTTAATCTAGTATAAATTTCTGAAGAATTATATTTTTGATAGGTGGTCATATTCCATTTTAATACATGACAAAATAGTTTTTCTCTTAAATCCTTTAATATTTTTGACATAGCTTTATTCATTATCGTGTTTCTTAAATCTTTTGCTATGATTAAGACAATATGTATTGCCACATACATAAGTATTAAATTTCTCAAAACACCTTCTATGTCTACTCTATGAAAATCAATATCTAATATTTGTTTTAATACAAATGGATGTATAACACTTAAAACATTACATAGAATTAAGAAAAGCATGACAAAAAAGAGTATTTTGCTATTTTTCTTCAGTATGGATTTCATCTTCCTCCTCCTTTTTTTCTAAGGTATATACTTCTTTATAAAATAAATTTCTTTCTAATAATTCTTTATGTGTGCCACAATCTTGTATTTTACCATCTAATAATACATAAATCTTGTCCATATTTTCTACACTTGTTATCTTATTAGAAATCACTATTAATGTCTTATCTCCTACCTCTTGTATTAAATGATTCATGATTTTTCTTTCTGTCTGAGAATCTAATGCTGATAAGGTATCATCAAAAATATTGATTTCTCTAGCATTTGATAAATTTCTTGCAATAGAAACTCTTTGTTTTTGTCCCCCAGATAGTTTAATCCCCTTTTCTCCTACAAAGGTATTTTCTTTATCTTCTAGTTTTTGAATATCTTCTTGTAATTCTGCTTTTTTTATAATGTTATTAAACTCCTCATCTTTCAAATGATCCTCTATATCAATATTGGACTTGATTGTATCATCTAGGATAATATTTTTTTGAAGTGCATAATTAAATTGTGAAAATAAATCATCTTTTTTATAATGATTAATATCTTCTCCATTTATGCTTACCATTCCTTCTGGGATTTCATAAAAACCTGATAAGATATTCATTAATGTGGTTTTTCCACTTCCCACCTGTCCTATAATTCCTATTTTTCCCCCATGATGAATTGTCATATTGATATTATCTAAGGCTGGTTTTTCTTCATGTGTATACCAATATGATAAATGATGAATTTCTATGGTATCAATTTTTTCTAAAGGTTTTCCGTCTTTTTTGTATTCATCTAAATTTAAGAAATAATCAAATCGATTCATTGCTTGTTTAAAATATGGCAATCTTTCTAAAAGCTTTTGTATTCCTGCTACAAAGTCTGTTAATGCATAATTAATATATCCAATAAATGCCACTAATTCTCCCACTGTCATTATTCCTATTTTTATATATTGTATTCCTACTGTAAAACTAATGATAAAACACAATCCATATAATATATTAATAATTCTACTGATATGATTTTTTGCAACACCAATCTCATAATCTGCTTGATACATTTTTTGATTGATGGTTTTAAATTTTGTTGTTTGCTTTTGCTGTTGATTATATGATTTTATTAATAAAAATCCATCTGTATTTTGTTCTATATTTTTAGATAGCTCTACATATATTTTTCTAGAATTCTCTACCTTTTGTTTTAACTTTTTATAACAATACCACATAAAAATAATGGCTACTGGAAAAATTGGTATTAACCATAAAGCTAAATTTTTATTAAATTGTCCCCATATTAATATAATCGCCATTACAGGGGCAATTATAATTTTTGTAAGACACCACCAATAATTTCCTAATATTTTATGTATAGATAAAATTTCTTTTGATAAATATGCCAAAAAAGCACCTTTATTTTCTTTTTCAAAATATTCTGGCTTTACTTTTTGTAAATGTTCAACAACCTTTTTTCTTAAATAGGTGTCTGCTTTTCTAGAAACTGAAAAATACAATGTACGAAATATAGTTCTTGGTACAAATATAATTGCAGAATACATTATTAACCAATATGCCTCTTGTATAATTTGCTCTTTGTTTACACTATTCTGCATTAGCATATCTAGTATTTTTCCTATACTTTCTGGAATCTTGAATGATAAATATATAACAACGGCATGTAATATCATAGCCATTAAATGATATGGTAAAATTCTATGTAATTCTTTTGTTATTATCTTATTATACTTTTTCATTTGAGCTCCTTTTACATTTTCTGATAAAATCATATCATAAAAATAAAAAAAGTCATAGCCTTATATTCCAAATTATTGATAAATATTTTTTGTAATAAACGTAAGAAAAAAGCAATACATCAATTGTATTACTTTACATTCTCACTCTATTGATAAGTTTTATATTTTCTATATAATTTTTAATATGCAAGACTGCATTTTCGACAATATATCCTAGTCCTTTTACTCTATCCAAGCTAACCCAAAAACACATATAAGAATTCCAGTTATCATCAGATATTTTTTCCAGCTGATTTTTTCTTTTAAAATAAATCTTGATGCTAGCATAGTTACAACAATAGAACTTGTACTAATAACTGAAATAACAGATACATCTCCATCTATTAGCGCAAATCTATCAAATATAGATGATGATACATCCAATAATAATTGCAAAATAAAATATTTTTTACTATTTATCTTTCGAATATCTATATACTCCCATTTTTTTGTTAATATACAATATATCAATATTCCCATTATGATAATTACAGCATAATTAAACATGACATATAATGGATCTTGATATTCTGTAACATATATTTTATTAATAAAGTCTGATATTCCATAGAATATAACTACTCCATAAGAATATAAGATTGCCTTTTGTTTGATTTTTTTATCTACTCTTTCTTTATCATTATCCTTATTTTTTGCCACCATAATAGATAATATGACAAGTATAGCAGACAGTATGAATTGTAGTATTGTACAATTTTCCTGTAAAACGATAACACCTAATGCAAAAGTAACAATGACTTGTGCCTTTTGTATTGCTGTTGTAACAGCCACTTTACTATACTTAATAGCCGAAATAGAACAGTAAAACCCTAATGATTGTATAGCTATTCCTGGTAACATTTTTATGATATCGATTATTGTTATCTTTGAAAGTATTTCTGGATTCATAATGATGCTAAATATCAAAATAATAGAATGATACATTAACATTCCCGTAATAGCAATTCTTTTGGGCTCATTATTTGAGCATTTCTTAATGGCTATTGCGACAAAGCCCCAAATAATTGTTGATAGTATACAATAATATAACCACATGTATTTTTTCTCCTAATTTTCGTATAGATTATCATTTATTTTTAATACCATTTTTCGATATTGGGTCTTAAATCCCATTCGTTCATATAAATCTCTTGCTTTATTTTCCTCTGATACATCTAATGTAATATCTTTATCTTGTTTTTTAGCTATATCAATCATTTGTTGTAACACAATTGTTCCAATTCCTTGATTTCTATATTTTTCATTTAGAAATAAGCGATATATAAAGATTTCTTTTGGATAATTTTGTATACCAATAAACCCAACCATTTTATTATCAGCCATAATTTTAAAATATTCTTCATTTTCCTCAAAGGTCAATTCTTCAGGCTTTATAATTCTAAGCTGATATATAGAATCAACTGTATTGTGATGCTTCCACTCTTCTATAATCCATTCTCTAAAATAATCATTATTTTCTTTTTCTAATTTGATATTTAAATATTCCATTTTTTACATTTCTCCATTTGCATATATATTTTATATTTTTTGAAGTATTATCCTATATCTTTATAATGTACCATATACGTATTTATGTAATTTGTATTATCCTCACTAATTTCAAAAACTCTTCCACCTCTTAGTTCGTCTGTACCATATGGGCTATATCCAGCGCATGCATCTAAGCACATTTTTATTCCGCAAAATTCCCCATCAAAACAATCATTGTGACTATGTCCACAACCAATACATTTTATATCTTTTCTTTGTAAGATAGTTGAAAATATTCCAGAATTAAACATGCCTATTTTCATAATTTCTTTCATACTACCCTTTCCACTAGTGTATTCAGGATTGTCTACAATATATTGAAATTCCCATGGTGGTATATGCATGAATAACGCTCCATTAATTTTCCTATTACAGTACTCCTCTATTTCTTTAGAGCTGTTCCAATACCACATTAATTGATCAAAGTGCAAAATATCCCATATAGATGACATTGATGGCTTTTTTAACATATCCATATTTTTATCTGTTTCTATATCTGCACTACTTATTAAATTATTGGTATCTAATGCCCAAATATTAAATGCTATTTCATCTTTATTTGAATATTGAATTGGTAAAACATAATTTGTAGTACCATAAATATCTTCTGTATGTTTTGAAACACAATATGGATAACTTTCATATATTTTTGTCATATAGATATCCTCTATTTCCACGTCATGGTCATGATTTCCAAAAACATGCATCCACGGAATTTTTCTCTTTTCCATAGGTTCAGAAAAAATATTTAAATATGCCTTTAATTCTTCCTCTGTTTTTAATACTCTTCCATCACAGTTGTCTCCTCCCCATACCACTAAATCTGGTTTTGTATATTCTATTATTCTATTCATGGCATCTAAAGTTCTTTTATCATAGTCTATCGTTTCTTGTATGTCAGATAACATTAATATTTTAAATTTACCATCTTGATTAAATTTTAATTTAATTTTAGTATATAGATTATTTTCTAAATTACTCATTTTCTTCTCCCTTGTTTACATATTTTTTCCTTATTAAAAAATCCTCCAAATATTCATCTTCATTTATTATTTCTAATTTACAAATATAATCTTTTGGATCTCTACTCCAATTATCAAAATATGTTAAAACATTATCTATTAATTTTTTATTATTTTTTCTTTTTTCAAATGTCTTTATTAATCTATCTCGAAATTTTTTGTTTTTATTAGGAAGAACAAGAATATATTCTATGGAATTGTCTTCTAATATTTTTCTAACATCTAAACTGACCGGCACTAAAACAATATCATAATCTCTAATTGCTTTTTTTAAAGCCTTTATATAATTATTCGGCCAGTTTTTATTGACTTTATTATCTTTATTTTCCTTTAGTTTTTCATAATCCTCTTCTTTTACATTACTAAAATCATATCTATATTGAGAGGTGGCTAAATCACATATATTTTTGTATTTTCTTCCTATTGTTGTTTTTCCTAACCCTGAAAAAGCACTTATTACAATTCCATTATTATCCATTTTTTATCCTTACCTTCTTTATAATTCTATCTCTTTATTTTCATCTCATTTATCTTATTTATAATATCTGGTTGTATTTTATAATTTCTTTCTGCATTCATTAGTCCATTTACCTCTTGCTGTACATCTGTTAATTGAGTATAACAATATCCAGATAAATATGGTATATCTTTAATGACCTTTGTAAGTTTTACAAATCTATCTATAAATTCTTTTTCATCTTTTACTTGTTTTCCATATCCCCAGCCCTCATTTGAATTTATTGCTATACCACCATATTCACTCATAATGACTGGTTGTCCTTCATATTGATATCCCTTAGCAAATAACTTATGTTTACCATTATATGCCTTTAAATTTTGTAATACAGACTTATTCTCATCATTATATTCTTGATAAAGTAATACATCATCTTGTTTATAATCATGTATAGTAATTATATCTGATATTGTATGTTCCCAACCATCATTCGAAACAACTGGTCTTGTATCATCTATGGCTTTTGTTAAATAGTATAAACTATTTATAAAGTCCTGTTGTTTTTTTGCTTCACTTACCTCAGGAACACCCCAAGATTCATTAATAGGAACCCATGTTATAATAGAAGGATGATTATAATTTTGTTTAACTACATTTATCCACTCATTAGTAAAATTTTGTAAGGCATTGTCATTAAACTCATAACAATTTGCCATTTCACTCCAAACCAATACACCTTTCACATCACACCAATACAAAAATCTTTCATCTTCTATTTTTTGATGTTTTCTAATACCGTTATATCCAAATGCTAAAGCACCCTCTATATCTTTTATGATACTCTCTTCATTTGGTGGCGTTAAATGAGAATCTTTCCAATAGCCTTGATCTAGTATCAGTTTTAAATATAACTGTTTTTCATTCAAAAATATTTGATTTCCTTTTATCGATATCTCTCTTATACCAAAATAAGAATAAACTATATCTATTACTTCATTATTACAATACAATTTATAACATATATCATATAAATTAGGATGATTCATCGACCATTTTTGAATACTATGCTCTATTTTCTCATCCATTATATGCATTTCAATCTTTTGATATGGACTATATATTTTCTTTTTTTGTTTATTTAATATTTGTCCTTTAAATGATATTTCTGCTTCGAAATAATAATTTTCATGTTCAATATCATCTTCTGACAAATTGGTTTCGACTTCTAACTGTACTTTATCTATGTTAGGTATATTTTTAACACTTTTTAAATACTGTTTAGATAAACACTCTATCCATACCGTTTTCCATATTCCTGTACTTTGTATATACCAACATTTCCAACTTTCTTTTTTATATCTTTGTTTTCCCCTAGGTTGATTTTTAGATAGAGAATCTTCCACCCTAACTGTAATGTCATTATCTCCTTCTGTTATATAGTTTTCTATATCAAAAGAAAATCTAGAATATCCACCTATGTGTTCTCCTACATAATTTCCATTAATCCATACTTTTGTTTTATAGTCACTTCCCTCAAAGTTAAGAATTAATTTTTGATTATATAACTGCTCTTTTGATATCTTTATTTTTCTATTATACCAAACAATGTAGTGGATACTTTCATCTTCTATCCCACTTAGTTTTGTTTCATAGGTAAATGGTACACATATTTTATTTACTTTTGGAAAATCTAGAAAATATTTTTTCATTTTCCCTTCGTTTTTGTCATCAAATACAAAATCCCATTCTCCATTTAAACTTTGCCAATCTTTTCTTACAAATTGTGGTCTCGGATAATCTTTTATATAACATTTCATTTTTTCTTTCTCCTATTTTTCATTTTTACGAAATGACTATTTCTGCCCCATCCTCTTCTACCAAAATATCCTCTATATGTCTTTTTCTTAATTCTTCTCTTGTATCATCTCTTAAATGGGTGGCTATAACTTTATTTTTATATTTTTTTCTGATAGTTTCTATATCGTTTATTCCCATATGATACACGGTTCCTTCTATCATAGAAATATCCGCAATAACCACTTCACTATTCTCAAATATATGACATACTTCCTCACAAAGACAAGTATCTCCTGTAATACCTAGTTTGTGATTAATTATATAACCATAACTTTCTATCTGACAATGATCTACTTTTTGAACCAGTATAGGATAATTATTCAGTACATCTACAGACTTTGTTTCTGGTAATATTTCTATAAATTTAAATCTTTCCTTTATAAATTCATCTAAAAAGTCTTGATAATATATATGGCATAATTCTATCAACTTGTTTTTTAAATCTTTTGGTCCCACCATATATATTGGCTTTAATTTCTTTTCTACTTCTAAATTTAATAATAATGCTGGTAAATCTGCATAATGGTCTGCATGAAGATGTGTTATGATAATCATTTCTAATTTTACAAAATCATATTGCCCCTTTTTTAATTCCTTTAATACACCATTTCCCACATCTACTAATATCTTATCATCTATTAATTCACTTGCACAATTACACTTAGAATATATAGCACCTGTTCCTAATAATCTGATTTTCATTTTCTTCTTTCCCTTTTTATTTTATAAATGTTTTGAAAAATTTATCAAAGAACTGTATATCATACATTTCCTCTGGATGCCATTGTACACCAATTATATTTCCATTTTCTATACATTCAATGACACCATCATCACTAACAGCTGTAACAGTAAAATCCGCTGCCACATCTTTAACAGCTTGTGAATGATAAGTATTCACTTCTATATATTCTTGATTATATACGGAATATAAGAAAGAATTTGGAGTTATTTTTATCCTATGCTTCTTAGAATTACATATCGTTTGATGATTCGGAATTGATTGGTGTAATGTACCACCAAATATTACATTCAATTCTTGAATTCCTGCACAAATACCTAATATAGGTTTATTCTTTTTTGTAAATATGTCTGTGGCTTTTTTTACGAAAGCATATTCATCAAACTTGTCATATTTCTTTTCTTTAATTGGCTTTTCTTTATAATATTTAGGATGGACATCATTTTCGCTTCCTGTCAAGATTAATCCATCACACATATCACTAATCTCATCCAAATTATTTTCAGAAACAACTAAAATGGGGAATATATTTAACTTATCAAATATTTCTTTATAAAAATTACTCATATAATATTGTATACTAAATGGTCCATTTTCTTTGATGTTTTCTAATCTTCCTATAACTGCAATTTTCAAATTTTTTCCTCCTTATCATATATAACATTACATCCTTTGAAATCTTTGTATTTTCCTATATATATCATACCAACTAAATACTCTTGTCATATTTTCTAAATTTAAATTCTGATTATATCTACAATCATAACAAAATACATGTGTGTGCTTTACAAATGTTGGAATGGTATCTGGACTATCTTCTATCATAATATCAATCTTTAAAGCATCTATTTCCCTTGTTTTATCTGGTGAAAAGTAAAGCTCATCATATAGAATGTCATTATCTTTTAGCCACTTTCTTACAATTGTTCTCGTTTTTTCTCCTTCTTCTGTATTTTTCGTTGTATTATGTCTTGAGGTAATAATGTAAATATGATTTCCTTCTTCTTTTAATTTCTTTATTATTTCACTGGCATATTTCCTTGCGGGTTCATTTTCTATGTAATCCCAAAAATATTCTTTTCTATAATCATCTAAAATTTCTCTTGTCCAGTTAAATTTACGATATTCATATCTATATGGATCTTCAAAACTTTCTAATTTATGCTCAAATATATATTTTGTAGCTGTATCCATAATGTAGTCATCATCATTTGTTAAAACACCATCTATGTCAACTCCAATGTTCATTTCTTTCCTCCTTATTCGTTACTATCTATATACAATAAATCTCTTACATATGGTCTTTTCGGATTATCCATGCTATCTAGCTTTGCTACTGCATTTTCTTTGTCTATAAAATGTAGTTTTGCAAATTCCACTTCTTGGTTTGCTTCTTTCAAATATGTTTTATATTTCTCATAATATTGCTTCATTTCCTCTTCTGTCATCATCAAAACTCCCTTTAACATAGGTGCATAAGAATGTCTTCTTCCTTCTGGTATCTCCATATATTGCATTTTATAGGATTTAATCATAGATTTATTAAACAAATCTAAATGCAATTCTTCTTCTAACTCTCTTGCTATATTTCCAATTAAATCAACTGTTCCATCTTCTTTTATATCATTTTGATCTAAATTTCCACCACTGATTTGTAGCCCCTTTGGATAAGAAGTCGTTACATCCATTTCTCCAAGAATATATTTTTTATCAAGTGTTTCTAATAAAATTCCTCCATTTAAGTTGTAACATCCCAAATTTCCCTCTAATCCTATTCTTTCATCATATAAGTAATGTGCATAATTGGTTTTTTGAATGGTAATTCTAATCCTATCTTTTAGTTCTTCAAATTTAGTCACACTCCAAACCTCTCCATTAAATAGATGGGAATTTTCTTCTACTTGCTTTTTCCAAAAAGTTTCTATTTTATCTAATGTATCTTTTGGTAAATCGACATCCTTTTTGCTCTTTACAATTTCTAATTTCTTATTTAATTTTATTACCATTCTTATATCCCCTCTTTATCTATATTTTCTAGAAATTTCGCTACACCATCTTCATTATTCGTATCTGTTACTTCATCAACGGTCTTCTTGATATCTTCTAGTGCATTTCCCATAGCAACAGCATGTCCTACAGTTTCAAACATAGTTAAATCATTATAACTATCTCCAATTGCCACACTATCCTTCAAATCTATATGTAAATATGCACACAGCTTTTTAATTGCCACACCTTTACTTGTTCCTTTACATGTAACATCTAAAAACAAAGAGCTCTCTGGCTGTATAACAGGATTCATTAAACTTTTTGATAAGTTTGGAATTTCCAATTCTTTTCTATTTTCAATTTCCTCTTTAATTTTCTGAATTTTATTCAAATTTCCATCCGTGAAAATACATTGTGTTACTGTATTATGCTTCACAAATTCTTCTATTGGTTCTTTTAATAAAATATCTGTTTTATCCTCTGATTGTTTTTTTATGACTCTTTTTTCTCTAGAATTGATGATAACCTGTACATCATATTTTTCAGCCATTTGATATAATGCTAAAATTTCTTCATTACTTAAATTGTTTTCATATATAACTTCTTTTTTTTCATAATCATAAATTTCTCCACCATTACAAGAAATAATATAACTACTTGCTAGTGCTTCTTTACTAACCTCTTCTACAAACTGTCTATGTCTTCCTGAACAAATGACAATCTGTATCCCCTTTTCAACCATTCTATGAATTGCCTTTTTTGTTCGATTACTAATTTCTTTTGCATCATTTCTTAATGTTCCATCTATATCTATAAAAATAATTTTATACATACACCTCAAACCTTCCTATCATTTACTTCATACCAATTGGCAAATTCTTGTAATGCCTCTTTTGAGCCATCAATTTTTCTTCTGGCTTCTCTTTCCTCTTCATTCATTTCAGCTAATGTCTTATTAAAATATATGGGTTGAAAAATATACCATAAATCAGACCATTTTTCTTTTCTGTCTTTTCCTTTTACTTCACATGTTAACACGCCTTCATGCTGTCCATAAAAATATCGAATTTCCTTACCATCATGAAATGCTAAACATTCTTGAAACCTACATTTTCTATTTTCTTTTCCTTCCATTAATTTTAGTATTCCCGTAATTCCTATGGTTTCTAAAGCAAAATTAACAAATGCTTTTGGAAATCCATTTAATTCATCAATATAAAAACCTGTATCAAGGGCAATACATGGTTTTTGGACAATTTGGTATGCCTGTTTTACTTTCGCAGTTGCAATTTCTTTTAAATCGTCACTTCTTGGTTCATCTAATTCAAAATCATATGTTGTAAATTTGATATGCTTAAAATATCGTTCTGCTGATTTTGCTTTTCCTTTATTGTGTGTAACAAAAACAATCTCTTCCACTTTCTTTTACCTCTTTTTCTATTCTATAACAATAATCGGTACTTCCATTTCTTCTGGAGATAAACCACAATGTGTAGATTTCCAAAGTGCAGGTTTATTGTCTTTACTGATATAAGTTCCCAACTTAAAACTTGCACCTCTGATAGACATGGAAATATAATTTCCTATAAAATCATCTACCTTTTTATGCTTATTTCCAATTCCTAACATATTTTTCCTCAAAAATTCTTCTTTTGTATATAGTATAAATTCTTCTCCAAATCTTTCTTGAAATATCTGTTCAAATTCTGTTTTCTTTTCTTCTTTAACCCAAAAAGCAGTACATCTAGATTCTAAACTAGGTGGTAATATTAGGCAATCTTCAATATCCTCCATATCTAAAATATCATATACTTTTTCAATATCTTTATGCCCATGATCGGCTGAAATTATTAATAAAGTATTCGTATCTATTAATGTATTATATAAATTTTCTATTTTCTTTTCTGTATCTAAAACAAATTCTTTAGCTTCATTAGATTCACAACCATATTGATGTAACAAGCCATCTGGATTATCACTATAGGCTAAAATGAAATTTTTGTCTGTATTTTTACATATTGCCTCTATGGAATCACATAAAATATCGATTGTATCTGCATTAATGTTTCGTTTACTTCTTGATATACAATGAGAAGGATTAATTTCATAAGCTTTAACATCTGTTGAGGCTTCCTCTATTTGTTCATATATAGATACATAATTAATTAAGTCTTTTACTTGTATTTTAGCATCTTTATATATTTCCCCTGTATAGGAATCACGGTTTGGTAAAACATCTATACTACGTCCATATTCTTTAAAATATTGAGACCAGCCTATCCATCCGTGTTTCGATAGGTGGTTTTCCAGAATAATACATATTCATTGCTGCAGTAGTTGTAGAAGGATATACAGAAGTTATTTTTCTTTCTTGATGTCTTTTAAAAAATCCATTTGGTGAAGTTGTGTTTAATATAGTATCTCCCATACCATCTAAGATAATTAATACAATATTTTGATACTCCTTTTCTAATCTTTTATCTAATACATCTAATCCTTTATATTTTGTTTCGACATGATAATAGTGTAATATAGAATTCATTAGATTTAAAATACTATTTTCGTAATCTGGTAAAACTATTTTATTTTTTTCCATTTAAATCACCTTACCTATTTTTATTTCAAAAAAATTCTATCATAACAATTATTAGATTACAACAAAAAAAGTACAATAAAATCATATTATTGTACCTTTCAACTATAAAACAATTTCTTGATATTCTGCTTCTTCAAATTGCTTTAAATACTCAATATATTCTTCCAAACACATATCATGTTCTTTCATATATGTTGCATTATCCACTCCAACATATCGATAATGCCATGGTTCATAATTTATCATGGTAATGTCTTTTTTATCTGTTGGATATCTTAAAGCAAATCCATATTTATATGAATTTTCAATTAACCATTTTTGTACATCTGTCTGTTCTTGTTTTTCATCTAATATCTGATAATCACTAGAAACAATATCAACTGCCATTCCTGTTTCATGCTCTCCTGTTCCTGGAATTGCTACCCAGTAAGAAGCTAATTCTTCTGCCTCCTCAGAACCACATCCCCATCTTTCATATTCTCTAACTTTGTTATTATATAACTTTTGTTGTTTGGCATTTGTTCGATAACTTGAACAAATAAGAGGTGACAATCCTTCCTTTCTAGCATCAGCTAACATTTGTTTCAAAGGTTCTGCTATCCTTTTATCTACTTGATGAACAGTTTCTACTTCTTCTAATTCTACTATATATCCTTCTGGAATTTTATGATTTTTGTTAACCAATAATAATTCCCAATCAGATGTATTACTATCAATATCTTTTTCCTTCTTATTTTCCTCTTCTCTTATATTGGCTTCTTCCTGATTCGTTGTATTATATAATTCTTCTACATTTACACTTGTTTCTAATGATGCTTGTACTTCTTTTTTATATGTAATATATTTATATGTAATCGTGAGTATTAATACAACTAGTATCATCATGATAATACAAATATTGGTATGTATGATATTTCTTATTCCATTCCCTTCTATTTTTCTCATATATGTTTTCCTTTACTTTCTATTTAACTGTTATATATTTTTCTACAACTATATTTTAACATGAATTTGTAGATATTCGCAACGACAGTATTTTCCATTTTTATCTATTTGTATATTACCATTTTTTTAGAAAAGGTTACAATATTATATTAAACTATATATTATTATTAAATATAAAATTTAAAAAGTATTGCAAACTTTTGTTTACTTATTTGCTTAATTATGTTATACTATAAAAACGAGGTGATTATCTATGAATAATGAAATTCACAATAACATTAATTACACTGAAATTTTGTTGAATAGCATTAATAATACCGATACTATTGATTTTTCAAAATGGACTAAAGAAAAAGCAAATTTAAGATATAATGGTCAATTACCTAAATTTCCAATATATAATAATTTTATTTATTGGTGTAATCTTGGAATAAATATTGGAAGTGAGCAAAACAAACTAAGACCTGTTTTGATATTAAAAACCTCTAAAAATTCTCCTATATGTGCAATACTTCCATTAACAACTAAAAGATTAAATGATCATTTTTGGTTTCACATTGATTTAGAAGAAATTGATTCTACTATTTTAATTGAGCAATTAAAAGTGGTTAGCAAGTTAAGGGTTACAAATCCTTATAGAAAGAAGGGACAATTAGTTTCCATTTCACCAAACGACTGGAATAAAATAAATTTACAGCTTGAAAATTTGTATAGATTAAGACCATTGAAAAATATATGAATTTTCTAATTTTACTTGACTTTTTTCTACAGTATCATTTATAATTAAATTAGTAAACATTAGTGTCCATTCTGAAAAGAATGAAAATCATTATAATCCGATAGCCTTAAAAGGCTATCGTTTTTTATGTATATAATTAATAATTTTTCATATATTATTATTACATTAGTGTCCATAGCTTTTAGCTATGTTAATCATTAATATAGGAGAAAATCTAAATACTGATTTTCTCCATTTTTATTAAATACCTATAACTTACTACTAAAATCTTTTTTAAAACACAATTATTAAATTTCATATCCATAACCAACTAATGGATAATCTTTTCCTCCTATATTACGCATTTTTTCTCCTAGTAAAATACCTCCCATGCCTTCATAAAACATTCTTGAAGGTTGATTTTCTTTTAGGCACCAAATAATCATTTTATGATTTCCTTGTTCTTTTAATTTTTCTTTTGCATATAACAATAATTTACTGCCTATCTTTTTTCTTAACAATCCTGGTTTTACATACAAAGCATATATTTCTCCATCATATTCTGTAAATCGGTCTAGCTCATCTAATCTTTTTCCAAACCTAGTAACACCTACAATTTCATTTGTATCCTTATTTCTTGCAATCGTATATTCTTTGACTTTATATTCTTGCTTTAATTTTTCTATTTTTTCTTCTAAATTTAAATTTCTTAAAAATGTTTCGTCAATGATATCTTTATATGCAATTTTCCAGGAATCTATAAGAATCTTAGCTACTTGTTGTATATCCTCTTCTTTCATTCTTTCTATGATGATATTATCCATGTTATCACCTACTTGATATATTTATTCCTAATATATGTTTCATGAAATTCACTATTTAAAATATCCATTAAAATCTTATCATAATACTTTCCATTTAAGTAATATGCTTCTCTTAGTCTTCCCACTTCTTTAAATCCACATTTTTTATAGCAAGCAATTGCTCTTTCATTAAATGCAAAAACACTTAATTGTATGCTATTTAGATTTAAATAATGAAAACCATAATCTAATATTAATTGGATGGCTTCTTTTCCTATTCCTTTTCCCCTATAAGTTTCATCTCCGATAAAAATACCAAGTTTTGCTGAGCTATTGATATAGTTAATATTTTCTAGACTAACAGTTCCTATCATCTCGTCATTTTCTAAGGTTACTATAACAAAATAATAATTTTTACTATCATTATCATGAATATTTTCTAAATATTCTTTTTCTCCATTTAAAGTTACGATTAAGCCACTTCTTCCTAGTCCATCTGTCACTTGAAAATCATTTAGCCATTTAGTAAATATCTCTATATCTTCACTATTTCTTGGTGATAAATATATATTATCTCCTACTAATTTTTTAAAATACTTCATCCTCTCACCTACTTCATTTTTGGTTTCGTATTTGTATGCTTACTTTTCCATTGTTAGCCTCTATTTTGGCATATCCTCCAATTGGGAATGTACAAATCGGTGTTGTATGTCCAAAGTCTACATTGGCTATCACAGGTATATCCTTTAATTCTGCCTTATTTTTAATCAATTTTATCCATTTTTCATCTGTCATATTGCAGTTTTTCTGTGCTCTTCCAATCACAATTCCTTTTACAGTTTTTAATGTGTGTAATAAAGATTGTAAATTCCTATCAAATTCCATTAAAAAGGCATTTTCTGCCATTCCATCATCTTCTAAGAATAAGATTTTGTTTTCTACATCTGGCATATATTCTGTACCTTGTAATAAATTTAATGTACATAGGTTGCCACCAACAATTTCGCCTTCTGCTTTTCCTTCATTGATTGTTAAATAACCTCTGTTTTCAAAAAATTCTCTATTTTCTTGATCAATAAACCAAGCATCATCACTCCATTCTTTAGATGGCAATATATCGATTTCTTCATTTTCTTCTATGAACATTTTTCTAAAATATTCTAAGGTGTATTCAAAGCCTTTTTTCATACCAAAGCTTGAATAATGTGGTCCATAATAGGTTACTAGTCCTGTTTTGGTATAGATGGAATCTAATAAAGCTGTGATATCTGAATAGCCACATAAGATTTTAGGATTTTCTTTTATGATATCATAATTTATATATTGTAGTAATTGATTAGAATTATATCCACCAATGACAGTTAATATGGCTTTTACATGTTTATCTTTAAAAGCTTCTTCTAAATCTTTTACTCTATCTTGTATTCTGGCGCAATTATATTCATCATCAAAAGAATCCATGACATGTTCTGCAAATGTAACCTTAAAGCCTTCCTCTTCTAAACGTTTTGTTGCAAGTTCTATACAGTCCTTTCCTAAGATTTTCATACTTCTAGAAGGTGCAATAATTCGAATTTCATCACCTTTTTTTAATTTCTCTGGTATGATTGTTTTCATAAAAATTCCTCCTTTATATTATTTATTTCTTTTGGCATATATGTAGTACATGTGTACTATATCCCATTAAATCCTTTCTTTCACAAGTTGCCAAATGGTATTTAATCCATTCTTCAAATTCTTTTTCGTTTAACTGATCAATATAGATTTGCATTGCTTGTGCAATTCCATCTGTTGCAACTTCATGTAAGCAAATCGTATTGGTATGTTCCATCATTTCTTCAAAATCCTTCATCAAAAATAAATTAAAAATTTGCTCTGGAGCATTCACTAATCTAAATTTTTCATCATGTTTATCTTTATATTCTAATAATTTATGTTCTAGTAATAAAACCTTTAAAACAACTGCATCATTTGTGATATATGCAAAATAGATAAGCCCTCCTCGTTTGGTAACTCGAATCGCTTCTGCAATTGCTTTTTCTTGTTCTTCTTTTGTAAATAGATGATACATTGGTCCTAATACAAGTGTGATATCAAATGTTTCATCTTTAAACATACTTAAGTCAACTGCATTTCCTTGATGTACTTTTATCTTCATGTTTTCTTCTATTCCTTGTTTTAACTTTTCTATATTTTCTTCTACCAATTCTACTGCAGTTACATCATAACCCTGTTTGGCATAATACAAGGAATAAGCACCAGTTCCTGCTCCAACTTCTAATATTTTGTCATTCTTTTTCAAGTATTTTTCTATATATTTTGTAGTTGTAATAAATTCTAATCTATTATGATTGGATTTTTTGAATCTGTTTTCTTCTTTATACTGATTATAATATGTTTTCAATATTTTATCTACCTTTTCCATAAATATTTCCCCCTTATTTTAATATACAAAAAACCTTGCTAAAGAAATCTTTGTATTAAGACTCCTCCAGCAAGGTTAAATCCTGCTTTCTGTGTAATAACCTATTGGTTACTTCATACCGCTCGAGTTAGCTCTAGGTATGCTCTTAATGTTTTATTATTTTATCATGGTATTGGATATTTGTCAATCGTTCTACATAAATCAGCATGTTAACAAAAGAAAAATAGGTAAGAAACTCTCCTTACCCATTTTTCTTATCAAGCTACTTGTGCTTCATTCTCTTATCTAGGAATACTAAACCATATGCTATCAGCAAGATAAGCATAACAATAATGGCGATTGCTTTTGCAACCCCAGCATATCCAATTTGATTATAATCCAAGAATATATATGCAAACCTTCTTGAACCTCCAATTCCATAAAAGCGCCCACCTCTTGCGCTATATGAATATACATACAATACATAATATAACGGAATACATAACCAAATAAATGGATAATATAACTTAAAGTTCCCCTTTTCATCAAATAAAATATAATCTCCTATAACCATAATAGGAGAAATGATATGTACAAATAAATTCGCCCAATAGCGATCTGTATTTGTTGTATATACCACATCCATATGAAAGTTATTGGGAACTAATGCCACTTGATAAGTGATTATCGTTATTAAAATTGCAATTGTTATACCACCTTTAAGTATATAGTATATGTCGCTAAACCGATATTCTTTATACAAAATCATGATAACAATTATCTCTATAAACATAGCCAAGCAAATGATATTGCTTTGCAATGTATAATACGAGAGTATGGCTGTTATTGAAGTCGTATTTATAACATTTAGCAATATTCCTGTTAAGAGGCATAAAGCAACAAGCACTTTGTAAATAATAGAAATTGTTTCTTTCTTCATGCGCCTGCCTCCTTTTTTCTGTTCTCATTATATATCGTTTTTCTCAGAATGTAAAACAAAATCACTGATAAATTCAGTGATTTTATTCAATATTTTTATATTTTATCCTTTTATTGTAACCTTTTAAACTCTTAATTTAAATGTTTTAGGTGCATACTTGTATGCCAAAAATAGTGAAATTAGTGAATATGCTATACAAAAAATAATGATTGCTATTCCAAAAGAAAATATTGGTAATTTAATTTGTATCATATACCAGCACACAAAATATGTTATTGCCTGAACTGCTTTATATGTACTACTCTTTATTTCTGTATTTACATTATATGGTTGTAATAAATAATACATTACCAAATAATGGACTGAGAAAAAAATACTCATTGCTATTATTGATACAAATAAAATGATATAGTTTAGTGGATTGTCTGTGCCGCCAGATAAATATAGTAATAATGCTAAACCTAATCCAATTAATGTTGCAGGTAATATATTAATGCTTATAAGTGTTTTTAGTCTTTCTTTAAATATTCCCAGTATCACTTTTGGTGTTCTATATATTCTATATGTTAACATACTATGATCACAATTCATAAACATTGCTTGTGTAACTGATGAGCTTCTATTTATACAATACATGATAAATACAAAGTATGGTAAATATACCATTAATATTTCATTTGTTTTAACTCTAAATTCATGATTTATTTGAATCCCAATAATGATTGCAAGAAAGATTGCTAAGATAATAACCGACTGTTTTTTTACTGCCTTTGTTAGTATCTTTCTATGTCTTTTTACAAATAAATCATGAAAATACGCAAAACCAGATTTATTACTTGTATAGTTCTTGTCTAATTCTATTTGTTTTAGGCTAATATCTTTCATTGCCTGTGTTCCAGTATTTTTTTCTTGCATATATACATTAGACTCTGTTAATATTTGTTTATACATTTTCCTATAATCTTTAAAATTGTGAATTTTTACTAAGCTATACATTCCAAGTAGTATTGCAATCATACAAAGATATAAGAATATTGTTGCATTTATTGTAATATTGATTGCCGGTAGTCCATAAGCAAGTAATAAACATATCCCTACAAATCCCCAAACAAATTTCGTTGGTAAATTTTCATTTGATGCCTTATTCGTTTTCTTAAAGTCATATATACAGTAATTCATTACAATTAGTTTTATGGCTAATATAAAAAATGGTAATATTATTTGAACCCATAATGGAACACCTAATATCATACCAAAAAGGATTGTAAATGGTAAAAATCCAACAACTAATTTTATTAATTGATAATAATAATTAGAAAGTCCATATTTTCTTGCATCTATATTCATCAAAATAATTGCATAATATTTGTCTTTTGTAGGATTAAGCATATATGTATTTAACACGCCTCCTGCAAATGTTAAAAATGTAAATAAATGAATAAATGTATCTGCACTATTTGTTTTATACCATGATAATGCCATAAATATCATTGCTGCAATATATATGATTTTTCCTATAAAAATGCTGATAATTTCCCATAAAATGCTAACAATATTTGCAAATATTTTTAAACCTCTATTTTTGTATAAACTATTTAGTAGTATCTTTCTAATGATAGGAAATTGTTTTATAGAATAAATGATACTATTTGCTCTATATGTATTTTTTAATTTAAAGGAAGTTATAAATGTTCTTATCATCTTATTTATTCCTCCTTTAATGCTTCTATTATTTTATTTTTTAGATGTGCATTATCTATATTATTTTTATCAATTTCTTCTAATATACCTTTATTTAAAATAACAATTTCATCACACAAATCCAATGCTAATTCCATAATATGTGTAGAAAATATAATAATGTGGTCTTTTTTTATTTCTCTTAACATCTGCTTCATTTCTTCAGCAACCACAACATCAAATGAAGTTAAAGGCTCATCTAATAATAATACATTTGGATTTGCAATCATATTGACAAGTATTTGCATTTTATTCTTCATACCATGTGAATAATCTTTTAATAATCTATCTCTATCTTCTTCTTCGATTTTCATAAAATCAAAATATTCATCTATTGTTTTTTCATTTTTTATTCTTTTTTTATTAATATCTATAAAGAATTTTAAAAATTCTCTTGCAGTTAAAAATTCTGGTACATTTGGAGTAGATAAAACATATCCTATATCTTCTGCTTCCATTTTTCTTTTTTGATTATTATCTTCAATATAAAATTCTCCTGCATCTATTTTTATATCTTCATTTAAACAGTTAAATAGCGTGGTTTTTCCTGCTCCATTTCTTCCTAACAATCCGTAGATTTTTCCTTCTTCAAATTCAAAATCAATATTTTTTAAAACCTCTTTTTTATCAAAATGTTTCTTCAAATTCTTAATAATTAGCTTCATCTATTTCCCCCTTAAGTTTTTTCTATGGTATATACTAACATATTTAGGTTTAAAATACTATATGTTTATAAAATTTATTAGAAATAATATTGCTTATTACAATGATGACATTGATAATGATAATCTGTACAAATTTTGTAATGGGTATCTTTATAATATTTTAGAATTTCCGCTAATTCATTAATACATTTATCATGATAAATATAATAGCAATCTTCCTTTGTATTATATCCCCCCCTTCCTCTTGGATAATAATCAAAATCTACTTTATATTGCTTTTTATAAAATTTATCCCATATATCCATATGACTTTCAGGAAAGTTTAAAAAATCTCCATATACTTCTGCCTGTTCATTTTCACATTTATGTATTAAAAACATATTTTCATTTCCATTTTGAATACAAAAGAATAATAAAACCATATCTTCTCCTTTTTATTATTTTATTTGGCTTATTATATCATAAAAATAAAGCTAGAAATACTAGCTTTATAAAATATTTTGATATTAGTTTTATTATATCGTATTTACTATTTTTTGATTATTAGAGGAAATACATATATCTTTTCTTCTATAAATGGATAACACTAACGCCAAACATAACATATTCATAATGAATCCTGTTCCACCATAAGAAACAAATGGTAATTCAAATCCTGCTTCAATCCATAAATTCAAGTTCATTAAAACATTAAACACACTTTGTAAAATAAATAAACAAGACATCCCTATAATCATCATTTTTCCACAAAGATCTTTTATTTTGATAGAATTCATAATAAGTTTTATTGAAATGAATATAATTGTTACAAGCAATAAACCTGCTACTATCCATCCATAATGTGCCAGAATGGAAATAAAAGCATATTCTGTCCCTTCATCAAATAGTTCCAGTGCATTACTCATATCCTCTGCTTCACCAAAGATACTTGCAGAATCAATGATTAATTTTCTATTTATTCCTAACCAACCAGCTCCTGCTGGATCACTTTCTGGATAAAATGATACCATAATTCTTTCTAATAAATAGGGTCTTCCTATAAAGATGACCATACATAGCATACCTAGAACAAGAGCAACGCCCCATAATTTTAGAAGATTGGTTGCTTTTTTACTACTATCTTTTAATATTTTAACAGTTGCAACTATCATATATGCTATTCCCAATACAAAAGCAGAGGTTAATGATGGAATTAGTATTAATAAAAACAAAGAAAGTATACTCAAAACAATTGTCTTTATTAGTTCTTTGTCTATTTTAATTGTTTCTATATTCAAAATATGCATTTCTATTTTATGTTTTCCAACATTTTGAAGAAATCCTACAAAAGCAATTAAAAATAAAGGCATTGCAACTGTACTAATTGAAACTGTAAATAGATTTCCTATATTCAAATAAGGAATACCATTTATTTCATAGTTGCTAAATAATACTGTATAAATAATTAATATAGAAGAGGCTATATAAATATAGTTTGAATATTTAATCATTTTAGTATAGTCCATAAAATAAACAACTAACCCCAGCATAAAACCTATAATAAGGAATGTAATTGTCTTAATAAAAAAAGGTCCTTCTCCCTCTGAAAACACATGTGAACTTGTTTTAATTCCTGCCACTAAAAATGTAAAACATAATAAAATTAGAAATAAAATAAGTAATTTATAATCTAATCTTGGTCTATGGATTTTATTTAATGTTTTTCCTAGAATTTCTGCATCTCCCATATCAGCAATTGCTTTATCCATAGCCACCGCTTCACTTTCTCCTTTATGAATATAGTCCTCTTTTGCCTCTTCTACATGATTTTCTAATTCTTGACCAATTTCTTTTCGAATTGGTTTATATTTAATTTCCTTACATACACTTTCTAAAAAGTCTTTAATTTGCAAATGAAACACCCCCTAATACTTTATTTACACCATTACTAAAAATTCTCCATTCAACCTCTTTTTCTTTTAAGACATCTTTTCCTTTTTTCGTAATAGAGTAATATTTTCTTTTTTTACTATAAGATTCATCCCAATAAGATGTAATATATCTTTTTTCCTCTAACGTATGTAATATAGGATATAATGTACCCTCTTTTAGCTCAAATACATCTTCAGATGTTTCTTTTAATTTCTTGATCATTTGATACCCATACATATCTTCCTTTTTTAACAAGTTCAAAATCAACATAGTTGTACTTCCTTTTAATAATTCTTTATCTATTTTCATACATTCACCTCCTTATACCTAGATATTCTATGTATTTTTATACATTGTATATCTAGGTATAAATATTGTCAATAAAAAAAGAGAAAAAAATTTTATTTTCTCTTTTTTGGTATTTAATTTATATATTTTTAACTACTCTACATGGATTACCATGTGCTACTGTATTAGATGGAATATCTTTTGTTACGACACTTCCTGCACCAATTGTTACATTATCTCCTATTGTCACATCTGGTAAAACCACTACATTTCCACCAATCCACACATTATTACCAACCTTAATTGGTTTCCCATATTCTAATCCTTGATTTCTTGTTTCTATATCTAGTGGATGACCTGCTGTATAAAAGCCACAATTTGGTCCTATAAATACATTATCTCCAAATTCTACCTTTGCTACATCTAATATGACACAATTATGATTCACATAAAAGTTTTCTCCTACATGTGTATTATATCCATAATCACAATAAAAATTAGATTCCACTTGCAAATTTTCTCCTGTACTTCCTAATATCTTTTTTATAAATTCTTTTCTCTCCTCCATTTTATCTGGTGCCATTTGATTATATTCGTGACATAATACTTTACAGTTTCTCAATTCTAATATAAGTTCCTTATCCTTTGCTGGATTATATAATTCTCCTTTATCTCTTTTTTCTTTTTCAGACATATGCTCCTCCTTTTTGATTTAATCTATTATTATTATAAACCATCATATCAAAATTATAATTCAAATGCAATTCTTGTCCATTATTTTTCTTGCAAGATTATGTTAATTATGATATACTATATATGCAACTCACAGGAGTTGTGTGTAATATTGGCCTCGTGTAGGAGGTTATCATGGTGCAGTGTTTGGGTATCTATCAGGTATGTGTTGAGCTCAAAAGGCTCAACAGCTACAAGGGGCATCTGTTTCCTTGTACAACTGACAGCGGTTTTTTTATTGTGTGTAATCTACCTTTAGAGAACGCTGTCCTTCCTGAGGGATATCGTTATGACCCTGGAAAGGGTATCATAACCAATGGTATTGAGAGGTTTCCTGTCTTCTCTTTTGAAGACTTGCGGCACAAATCTCTCTAAAAAAAGCCCCTCTTCAAAGGGGCTCCCTTTTATTATATACTATATATTATATTTGATTTATATATTCATTATATTGATTTTGTAATGTTTCACTATCAAATACGATTGTATCTTCTTGAACTTCCCAGTTTCCTTTATTTTCAGTCAAGAAATTTATAATTTGTGATTCTATATCAAGCATTCCTATAACTTCATTAATTGTTGCTTCTACTTCTTGTTTATCAGATTCTGATGTGCTCTCTGCAGCTAATGCAAGCTCCTTATATAAATCAATATAATATTGATCTAGATTTTTTCCTTCAATATAAGACATAATCTTTTCTTCTGATAATAATTCTAATAATTCTGTTTTACTAGTTTCTACTTTTTCTTTTGCTTCTTCTAAGAATTGTTTTGTTTGTGTAAATTCTGGTCCATCCTCTTTGTAATTTTCTGGTGTTAATGCATTTACTAGTTTTTCATCATTTAAAACATTTGCAATTTCAATAGAAGCATTTAAGCCATCTGTCAAATATTGTTTTACTGCTTTTTCTACAACACCATAATCACCTGTTGTTTTTAATTCTCTGATTCTTTGATCAATTTGCTCTACATCAATGTTTTCTTCACGTGTTAAATTTTCAAATGCTAACATTTCCTCTCTTAAGATATCCTCTTGTCTAAAATCCTTAACAACTAAAATACCAATTCCTATAACAATCACTAATATGATTGCTATCACAATCCATTTAATTGCTTTTTTCATACTTTTTCCCCCTTAATTTCAAATATATGTATATTCTATCAATATTATTAGATATTTGCAATAGCTTCTATTATATATTCAAAATCCACAATTCTAATTATTTTTATTAAATTTATTTTTATTTTTTCTGTATATTTTTTATAAACATACATATACTATTATTACATTTAATACTTTTTATTAAATGTTTCAATTTTTTCGTTTATAGACGTTTTAAGACCTCTTCTAAAAGAGGTCTTATCTATTATCATATATTTTTTAATCTTAAACTATTTAATGTAACTGTTACACTACTAATCGTCATACTAAAGGCTGCAAACATAGGATTCATAGTTATTCCCAATGGTATCAATATTCCTGCCGCAATAGGTATCATGCAAATATTATAGAAAAATGCCCAAAATAGATTTTGCTTAATAATACGCATTGTTTTTTTGCTAATATTTATTAAATCATTGATTTTATCTAAATTGTCCTTCATTAAAACTACATCACTACTATCCATCGCAATATCTGTACCACTTCCAACAGAAACACCAATATCAGCTTTCACTAAACTAATACTGTCATTAATCCCATCTCCACACATCATCACCAAGCCATTTTCTTTTAATTTTGTAATTTCCTCTGCCTTTTGTTTTGGCACAACACCTGCAATTACTTTTTCGATTCCAATCATTTTTCCAATTGCTTTTGCTGTCTTTTTATTATCTCCTGTCAACATAACTGTATCTATGTTTCGCTTTTTTAATTTATCAATTACAGTTTTTGCATTTTCTTTTATCATATCTTTTACTCCAATTAATGCAATTAAAGTATGTTCTTTAGCAACAAATATAATACTATTTCCATCGTTTTCTAAAACTTCATCATCATCTATTTCATTTTCCTTTATACTTTTATCAAGAGAAATATTATTTTTCTGCATCATTTTTTTATTTCCAATTACATAATTTTGCCCATGATATTTTGCTTCTATTCCATATCCAGAAATATTTTTAAAATCTGTTACAGCTTTAGTATCAATAGAAATGCTTCTTTCCTCTGCATATTTTACAATTTCTCTTGCAATTGGATGTTCAGAATGATGCTCTATATTCGCAACAGCTTCTATTATCTCATTCTCCTTTAAATCAGAATAGTTAAAAATCTGAGATATACTTAAATGTCCCTTCGTCAAAGTTCCTGTTTTATCAAATACAATGGTTTTTATTTTATGTGCATTTTCTAAACTTTCACTTGATTTAATTAATATACCTTTTCTACTTGCTAAGCCTGATGCCATCACAATAGCAAGTGGTGTTGCTAAACCTAAACTACAAGGACATGCTACAACTAATACAGTTATAAAGATATTAATAACAAAACCAATATCTTTTCCTAATATTAACCAAATGATACCAGAAAATATAGCTATTAAAATAATGGCTGGTACAAAATACCCACTAATCTTATCTGCGATTTTCGCAATTGGTGCTTTGGTGTTGGTAGCTTCTACCACCATCCTAACAATTTCTGATACAGTAGATTCCTTACCTATTTTTTCAGCTTTATATGTAATCACACCATCATAATTGATACTCCCAGCAATCACTTTATCTCCTATTGTTTTCTTTACTGGTACACTTTCTCCTGTAATAAATGTTTCATCTATGTGTGTCATTCCCTCAACGATTTCACCATCAACTGCAATTTTTTCTCCTGGTTTGCAAATCACCCTATCTCCTTTTTGAATTTCATCTAAAGTGACTTGCTTTTGTTTTCCATCCTTTTCGATTGTTGCCAAATTAGGTGTAATCATCATTAAGTCCTGAATGGCTTCTTTTGTTTTATCCTTATTTCTTCCTTCTACATATTTTCCGATTTTTATAAAGAAGAGGATAATCACAATAGATTCATAATATAAATGATGAACTGCTTCTTCATTTCCTATACAAATCAAATAGGTATTATACATACTATACAATAAACTACTAATAACGCCTAAACCTACTAATGTATCCATATTAGGTGTTTTGTGAATTAGATTTTTATATCCATTTTTAAGAATATCCTTTCCTAAAAATATGGCAACTACAGATAATACCAATTGTACTATAGAAAAATTAATAGGATGCTGGTGCATATTCAAAATTTTAAAAATTGGTAATCCCACCATCTGTCCCATAGAAATGTATAAAATGAAGATAGCCAATATAGTTAAACCAATTAATATATATTTTTCGTTTGATGCTTTCTTTTTCTCCTTTTCTAGCTTATCAATTCCTAAACTTTCAAAACCAGCTTTTTCTACGAACTTTTCTATTTTTGGAATATCTAATAAAGTTTCATCATATTCAATACTAGCATGATTCATAACTAAATTAACAGATGCTTGTTTAATACCTTCTTGTTTATTTAAATATTTCTCTAACCCATTAGAACAAGCACTACAAGTCATTCCGTCAATTTTTAACAATACCTTTTTCATTAGACACCTCCTTGTTTATTTTACAACTTCAAATCCAGCATCCTCAATTGCTTCATAAAAGTCCTCTACTTTTGCAATTGTTTCATCATATTCTATTTGGGCTAATTTATTTTGCAAACTAACCTCTGCACTTTTTACACCTTCCACATGATTTAATACCTTTGTTAGTCTACTAGAACATCCCTCACAATGCATTCCTTCTATTTGAATCTCTATTTTTTTCATATAAAAACCTCCTTATATATTTATCTCATTTTTTTAAATAAATTCATAATTTCTTCTGTTACCTGTGTATTCCCCTCTTTTATTTGTTTTGTTATACATCTTTCTAAATGTTTTTCTAAAATGACATTTTCTAAACTTTCTAAAGCTTTATTTACTGCTAACATTTGTGTTAAGACATCATCACAATATCGATCATCTTCTATCATTTGTTTAATGCCTCTAATTTGTCCTTCTATGATATTCAATCTTTTGGTTAATTGTTTTTTTTCCTCTTCATCTCTATAAGTTTTCTTCTGGGAAGTACAACAATTATTATCCATTTTTATCACCTCTTGAAAAAGATTATATACCCCTATGGGGTATGTGTCAAGTATAAAATATATAATTTTTTAGATTTTGGTAATTATTTTTTGTAACACATAATAAAAAAACACTTCAGTGAAGTGTTTTTTATCTTATACTATTTATCTAAATAATCTTGAATTTTTTTTATAAATATTGATCTTGCAATAATATCTAATACTGCATAAATAACAATCACAATTCCAACAATTCTAAATGCTAATGTTGTACTAACTAATATAACAATTCCAGCAATAATCATTAACATAGCACATAATAATGTAACTGTCCAAAGTCCTGATTTTACTTCTTTCCATACTAAAGTTGTTTGGAAATTTCTAATTCCTGAAATAATAATCCATATTCCCAATGCTGCTCTGAAGATTCCTGTAATTACATCTGAGCAGAATAGAACAATAACTCCTAAGACTGCTGCTACTAATGCAAATGTTAATAAATAATCTTCCTTATCTTTAGATGTAAAATAATCTACCAATTTTAAGAATCCTATAATGAATAATACCATTCCTAAAAGAATTGATATGACTGACATCATCTCAGAAGGTTTTACAATTAGTAATACTCCTAATATTACGAATAACACAGATATGACAATATCTGTCCAGTTGGTTCTTTTTAAAAATTTTTCAAACATTTGTATTTCCTCTCTTTCTTTTGTAATTTTTCTTTAAAATCATATCACAAAATAAATAAATTGTACATATTTTTTTAAAAATTTTGTATTATTTTGTCATTCCTTTTTTTAAAATCTCTATTTGCTTAGACAATTCTTCTTTTCCGTTTTTCCTTTGAAGCCTTTTTATGTATAACATCTACAATTTCAGCTCTTAAAATACAAGTTAATATTCTTAATATATATTCGACATCATCCTTATCCTCTATATTCAATATACTTGTATTTATATAACAGTTTTTATCATCCTCGTTTTTCCATTCTTCAAAGTTTTTTGTTTTTATACTCTTAAATATATTTACATTTTCACTTCTTAATTTATTTATAATGTTCTGAAACAATCTCACTTCTGTTTCTGTATAATTTTTGTCAACGAAATAAGAATATAAATCTAAGATGCTTACAAAAATATCGCCTTCATTCTTAATTAATAATTCCTTCATCTTTTCTTTTTCATCATTTACAAAATTCTCTATGACATATTTTAAAGCATCTTCTTTATCCTCAAAATATTGATAAAAACTGCCTCTTGGTATATTTGCCTCTTCAATAATATTGCTAATAGATGCCTTTTCAAAAGTATGTTTACTAAATTCTTTTTTCAATGCTTTTTCTATTTTTTCTCTTTTTTCAGTATTTAAATTATAAAACGTAGATTTTGGCATGATACACCTCCAAATACATGAATATATAACAAAAAATAGTACTTCAAAAAGCACTACTTTCCCCTTAATTATGCATCTTCATTTTCTTTTTTAGCAATTACTTCTTTTCCATCATAATATCCGCAGTTTTTGCAAACTCTATGTGGCATTACTGGCTCATGACAATGTGGACAAGTTGTATATGCTGGTTGTTCTTTTTTCCATGTTGATCTTTTGGCATGTGTTCTTGCTTTAGACCATCTTCTTTTTGGTTGTGCCATCTCAATCCCTCCTTGCTTAAGATATATGTATATATCTATTGTTATTTTATCGATATTTTAGTCACTATAAGATTATACAAGTATTTTCATTTTTTGTCAACTGTTGCCACAATATTTTTTGTATAATTCTTGTACATTTTTCTTTGTTAACACTTTATCTATGCCTTCTATACTGACTTGTGTAAAAAAATCTGTAAGCATATCTTTTAACTTTTCATTCATCCATATTCTTTCTCTTTCCTTTTTCCAATAAGTTATCGGATATTCCTTATTCCACTTTTTTCCCTGATAAATGATTCCTGCTGCTAATTTATCACAAATCATCTCTGCTGTATATGTATATGGCATAATTGGTGTTTTTTCTGGTGCATTCATATCTACCCAATATTCACTATGATGCTTATTTCTCCCTTTATGATGCAACCATGCTTCAGAATATCCTTTATCCTGTCTAGTACTTACAATTGGAGAACGATTACCTTCATAATATCGAATACTTTCTAAAAATTCTGTTGGAGAATATTTTGATAAATCATGCACTACTCCTCTCCATGGTATTCCAACTTTACAACATAATTTTAAAACTACCCATTTATGTCTGGTAATTAATATAAAATGTTTCATTACATTTTTGAATAAAATCTTTCGTTCCATTTCTTTCACCATCTTTAGTCTACTATATATTTTTTCTAAAATCAATAAATTTTATTTCTTTTTTTGCATATGATATATAGATTGGAGGTATAAAATACATGTGTGGTTTTACTGGATTTGTAAATATAAAAGAAAAGTTAAATGAAAATTCTAAAACAATTTTAGAAAATATGAATGATACATTATCAAAAAGAGGGCCTGATGAGAATGGTTATTTTATTTCAGATAATGCCTATTTGGCACATAAACGATTAATTGTCATTGACCCTGATGGTGGTAAACAGCCAATGATAGAACATACATCATATGGAGATTATATTATTTGCTATAATGGACAGATATATAACACCAAAGAGCTTAGAGAAGTCTTAATCAAAAATGGTTTTACATTTAAAGGGCATTGTGATACAGAAGTTATCTTAAAAGGATATATTCATTTTGGAAAAGAAATTGTACATCATCTAAATGGTATCTTTGCTTTTGCCATTTGGAATACGAAAGATAAGGAATTATTTATGGCAAGAGACCATTTTGGAGTTAAACCATTATTTTATTCTGTATTCCATAACACCTTGGTATTTGGCTCAGAAATAAAAGCTATATTTCAATATCCTGGTATTGAAAAAATCATAGATAGTCAAGGCATATCTGAGTTACTGGGTATTGGTCCTAGTCATACACCTGGTACAACAATTTTTAAAAATATCTATGAATTAAAGCCTGCTCATTTTGCTGTATTTAATGAATATGGGTTAAAAATAAAACAATATTGGAAACTACATTCAGAAGAACATACAGACAATTTACCACAAACTTGTAGCAAAGTTCGTTACTTATTAAAAGATGCAATCGAACGTCAATTGGTTTCAGATGTTCCTTTATGTACATTCCTATCTGGTGGTCTGGATTCTAGCATCATTACAAAATTTGCTGCTGATTTCTATAAAAAAGAAAATTTGCCACTTTTAGATACTTATTCGATTGATTATGTAGATAATGATAAAAATTTTGTTAAAAATGATTTTCAGCCAAATTCAGATAATTATTATATAGACTTAATGTGTAAAAATCTGCATACCAAACATCATAATATTGTCATTGATACCCCAGAACTTGCCTCTTATTTATATGATAGTATGATTGCACGAGATATGCCTGGTATGGCTGATATTGATTCTTCTTTGCTATTATTCTGCAAAAATGTAAAGCCAGAGCAAACTGTTGCATTAACAGGAGAATGTGCTGATGAAATTTTTGGAGGTTATCCTTGGTTTTTTAGAGAGGATGCTTTAAACAGTGGTACATTTCCATGGTCAATTGCCATTAGTGAAAGGCAAACCTTATTACATCCTGACTTAAGTAAAAAAGTACATCTAAAAGAATATATTGATTATCGATATAACGAAAGTTTAGAAGAGGTTGAAATATTAGATACAGATTCTAAAGAAACTGCTGAAAAGAGAAAAATTTCTTATCTAACTTTAAATTGGTTTATGCAAACATTGCTAGACCGTTCTGATAGAATGGCTATGTATAACGGATTTGAGCTTCGTGTTCCTTTCTGTGATTACAGACTGGCACAATATGTATGGAATATTCCTTGGGAAATGAAAGCTTTGAATGGTAGAGAAAAAGGATTACTTCGTTATATTTGTAAAGATTTCTTACCTGCTGAAATTGTGGATAGAAAAAAATCACCATATCCTAAAACACATAATCCTACGTATTTAGCTAAAGTAAAAGATATGCTGACAAATATTATGCAAAATCCAAATGCACCGATTAATAATTTATTAAACAGAGAATATATTCTAGAAATCTTGAATACAAATGGTTCTAGTTTCACTAGACCTTGGTTTGGACAATTGATGACTGGGCCTCAGCTTATGGCTTATCTTTGCCAGGTGAATATGTGGCTTGAGAAGTATAAGCCTAAAATTGAGTTATAAAATGTTTTAGAGGTCGCTAATTGTGGCCTCTAGTCTAATCTATATAAACATAATCATAAATAATGGATAATGTTCTATATTCTCTTCATCTTTATAAATATTACAATCATTTTCAAATTTCATATATCTTGTTACAGTTTTATAATTTTGTATAATTGATTTCAAAGATTTTGCTTGCTTATTTTTTCCTGATTTAACCTCAATTGCTGTAACTTTTCCATCTATATTTAATACAAAATCAATTTCTAAAGTACTTTTTCTTTCAAAATACATTAATTTACTATGTCTAGTAGCTATTTCTTCAGCACATACATTTTCTAATAGTGCTCCTTGATTAATATATAAATCATCATCTAGAATTGCTTTTTGTGTACCTTCTTCTAGCATAGACACTAACAATCCTGTATCTCTCATATATATTTTAAAACAATTTAATCGTATATTTGATATTAAAGGCAATGCTGGTTCAGATAAATTATAGCAAAAATTAATAATTCCTGCATCTTTTAACCATTCTATTGATGATGCATACTTTCTTTCTCCAACATTTTCTTCATCTTCTTTTATTTCTGAAAACAAAAATTTTTTGTTTTTCTTTGATAATTGTATTGGTATACTATTAAATGTATTTATAATTTTTTGTTTGTTACTAGTTTCAGCAAACTTTACAACATCTAACAAATAATTTTCTACAATGGCTTTTTGAAGAATTAGCACTTTTGACAAACTACTTGTTTTTACATATTCATTTACTACATTAGGCATTCCTCCAACTAGCATATACATTTTAAATTGTTCTGATAGTTGTTTCATTACATATTCATCCATTGGCTTGATGTTTTCAAAACAATCCTTTGCATAATTTATAGTTTCTCTTTTAATGCCTATTCCCCATAAAAATTCTTCAAAATCTAATGGATATAAATCTATAACCCTTTCGTAACCTACTGGATATGATGTTACTTCTTTATAGTATAAACCTAATAATGAACCAGAGGAAATTACATCAATTCTTCCATCTAAAGCAAAACTTTTCAATGCCGTTCTTGCATTTGGACAAGATTGTATTTCATCTAAAAATAAAATTGTTTTATTTGGTACTATGTTTATATTTGGAAATGTAACTTCAAGTTTCATTATCAATGTTTTTATATCTAGATTTCCATCAAAAATATTTTTATATTCAGGAGTTAATTCAAAATTTATATAAATATAATTTTCATAATTTTTCTTTGCAAAATCATCAATAATAAATGTTTTTCCAACTTGCCTTGCTCCTCTAATTAATAGGCATGGTTTCTTTTCTTCCTTTTTCCATTCTTCTAATACACTGGTAATTTTTCTTTCTAACATTTTTACCACCTCATAAATTTCTTTTCTTTATTATATTATACAATTTTTTGTTAATTTATGCAAGTTTTTGCGAGGACTTTCAAGGCATTTTTGCAAGTTTTTACGAGGACTTTCAAGATATTTTTGCAAGTTTTTATGAGGATTTTTTTTACATCTGATCACAAGTTTTTAAATAACTTTTTATAGATAATTGCATTTTTATTAAATTTCGTACATTACCATTTTCAAGCAATCCTTACATCTTCTGGTAAAATTAATATGAGTTTTTTTCTGACATCCAATGACTGAGCCTCAACTTATGACATACCTTTGTCAAGTAAATATGTGCCTTTAAAATATGAGTTAAAATGTTTTAGAGGTCGTAAAAAAACGGCCTCTATATCGGTATTAATATTAATTCGATTATTTTATCCCAAGGGATAAAAATGATCGCTAGTGCTATTAATTCTAACCAGAAGGCTGCTTCCTCCTCGTTGTTTCGAACCATAAGCACTGCTACGATTGTCACACATACACATGCGACAATTTTTAAAATGAGCATCTCCATATCTTTCCTCCTTGCCAATTGGCTTTCTAATACAAGTTAAAAGTTGCTTTTATATAAAACGTTCTTGATTAGAACGGAATTTTAAAGAAATATATTTATATTTTAACATATTTTATGTAAGAAAAAAAGAGTAGTCTATAATATTGTATCTACTACTCTTAGGTATCGTCTAAAGATTTCTTCTGCAATCTTTAAATATATTATCCTATACATTATTATCTATCTCTTCCGACTACCTCCTCTTTTTTGTTGGCAACCTCTATGCATCCTTCCTAATTTTCTCAAATCACTATTCTGTTGTGTAAGCATCACTCCTCTCATTTCTTTTGAATCATTAGCTCTTTGATCTGCTGTTTGTTCATAGTCTTCTATCCCTTTTTTCAATGCCTCTCTAACTTCTCTATCTGTGTCATCATAATTAAGTCTTGTAAATGATGTATTTCCTAAATTCTCACAAAATTTTTGATGATTATCCATTTTTATATTACCTCCTACTTCTAATTTCAAACAAATTTTATAAACTTGGTATATTCTTTCTCTCTTTATTTATATTCTTCCATAAGTTCCTCTCTAACTTTTTTATCTAATGCTAAAATCTCTTCAACAGATGCTAATGGTATTACCTTATGGTTATTTAAAGCTTTTTCAATCATCCTTGGTATCTCTGTATAAGTAATTTCTTTGTCTAGAAATTTCTTTACTGCCACTTCATTTGCAGCATTTAAAACAACCTGTGCACTATGCCCCATCTCTATTGCTCTAAAAGCCAATTTTAAGCATTTAAATTTTTCTAAATCTGGCTTTTCAAATTTTAATGTTTGTATTTCAAATAAATCTAGTTTTTCAATATTATTTTCTAACCTAGTTGGATAATTTAATGCATATGCAATCGGAATCTGCATATCTTTTGGTCCAACATTGGCCATAATGGTTCCATCTTTAAATTGTACCATAGAATGTACTAAGCTTTGTCTATGCACAACCACTTGAATATTGGATGGATCCACATCAAATAACCATCTAGCCTCTATAACTTCAAATCCTTTATTCATCATAGTAGATGAATCAATAGTAACTTTTGGTCCCATCTTCCAAGTTGGATGATTTAAAGCTTGTTCTGGTGTGATATCATCTGTAATTGGTTTATCAAAAAATGGTCCTCCTGATGCAGTTAATAATATTTTATCAATCGGATTCGTTTCTTCTCCTCTTAAGCATTGCATAATCGCACTATGCTCACTATCTACTGTTAGTAACTCTGTTTTATATTCCTTTGCTAAATTCATAATCAAAGAACCACCTGTTACCAATACTTCTTTATTAGCTAGTGCAACTTGTTTAGTATGTTTTATCATGTTGTAAGTTGGTTCTAAGCCTGAAATTCCAACTAAAGCTGATACTGCAATATCTGCATCTTCTAATTTAGAAATTTCTCTTAAGCCTTCTTCTCCATAATAGATGTCTAATCCTGGAAACTCTTTTTTTAATATATCTGCATTCTCTTTTGCTGTAATATACACATGTTTTGGTTGGAATTTATGAATTTGCTCAATTAATTTAGCAATATTTCTTCCAGCTACTAATGTGATAGCTTGAAATAATTCAGGATTTTCCTCTACAATTCTTAATGTTGTGGTTCCAATAGAACCTGTTGAACCAAAAATAGATATTTTTTTCATATATCATTCCTCCTCTTACTTACCATATATGCTGTATTTCCATCTTTATGTGGTGAACCATTTAAAATTAATATCTTCATTTTCTTTCTTCCTTATCTTTTATTTTTCATTTCTCATTGAAACCATAATCTCTCGATTTCTATATTGTCTTGCTTTTTTCGTAATTTCAATAATCCCTTCAACTACCTTTATATTTAATCCTATTTCTTCTGACATTTCTTCTTTTGTTTTCTTCATCTTTAAAAGTTTCAAACAATTATCGATTTTCTCCCAACTTAATTCTTCTTTTATTTTAAAAATTTCATCTTTTTCTTCTTTACTAAATTTTCTTGCCTTCATAATTGGACCTTGATTAAATATCCAAAAAGCAATATCTTCTAAATCCTCTTGTTTTCTCCAGAATCCCGATGTAGCTGGTTGCTCAATTACTTCTCTTCTTGTTCCGATTTCTTTTGCTAATTGTATAACTTCAGTTTTATATAAATGTTCAATTGGTTTAAAATGAGCCAAATTATCTCCAAATGTCATAAAAAATCCTAATTCGTATTCCGTAAGATTAGTACAACCTGCAATGATAAAGCCTTTATCTTGATAAGAAGATATAATTGCTGATCTCATAGAACATTTTGCTTTTGCTGGATCCAATATTAATTTAGAATTGAAAATAGGTTCATTTTCTGCTTGTTCTAATATTTTTATAAATTCCATACTTTTTCCTTCAAATGGAAGAATCGTAAGTGGTACTTCTAAATCTTCTGCTAAATTCTTTACATTTTTTACAAATTTTGCTTCTGTTTCCGTTTCTTTAACAAATACTAGTTTTATTCTATCTTTTCCTAATGCTCTATAGCATAATCTTGCAACAACATCTGAATCAATTCCTCCTGATACTAAAATTAGTACACGTTCATCCTCTAGAACATATGATTTTATAAATTCTTCTATTTTTAATATTTCTTTATCCATCTTTCACTTTCCTTCAATTTTTCTTTATTATATCAGCTATCTAATTTTTAAGCAATTGTTTTTTATGCTGAATATGAGAAACTTAACCTTGTTATCATAAGTTCAAGATAAAAACTAATTTTTTCTTATACAATAAAAAATTGGTTTAACTTTTTCTGCTTAAGTTAAACCAACTTTTTATAACTAACTTAATCTTTATATTTTGTCTTATCATTGCTTTTAAGTTTTCATTTGGCATATCAAATTCCAAATAATGTAAAAATTAATAACATATAGGAAAAGTGGGATATATGATAAAGGAAAAAATCAAGATATAAAATAATTTAGAGGTTGCTAATTGCAACCTCATTTTTTGTATTGGACGAAGAACTATATAAAATGAAATATCACTTTTTTTGCTTTATAAATTTGCTTTAGAAAATCTTCTATTTCTCTTCTCCTCTTCCATAAATCTTCATCTGAACATTCTTTTTCTAGTACCTGTTCAATTTCGTCATCTTCTAATATTGTTGGAAAACAATCTATTGCTCTCCCTCTGAACTTTAATTCAAATTTTTGTCCAGTTTTCATATCAAAAATAGTTGATTCTTCAAGAAAAAAATTTTTTTCTGAATAATACATGATATTCCTCCTTGTTTGTCCAATAACCTTTTAACCTTTGAATATCTAGGTTAAGTTACTGTTTCATAACCAATACTGCCTAATTAGAAGGTTATAAATCCCTCATGATATAATCAGTTTCTTAGTTACTATCGCTCCTTTCTTTCATTCGAAACAGGACATTTCTACTACTGAATCTGTATTTACTTGCAACCCAGATATTTTAACATAAATTTATACATTTTTCAAATAAACTGCCAAAAGAAGCCGAACCCAGATAGGTTTATGCCATACTATTTCATTTTTTCCTTTATTCTCACCAATGTATTTAATGCATCGATTGGTGTTAATTCATTTAAATTAATTTTATCAATTTCATGAGCAATTTCCGCTAATTTGAAATTATACATATCAAATTGTCCTTCTACTTGTTTTTTATCTTTCTTTTCTTCCTTTTTGCCTGTTAAAATATTTTTTCTTTCTAAAGATTTTAAAATCTTATTTGCCTCTTCTGTAACTAGTTTTGGAACACCTGCTAATCTTGCTACATGAATACCATAACTTTCATCTGTTCCGCCCCTGACAATCTTCCTTAAAAAGATAATATCTTCTCCTTTTTCTTTAACAGCAATCGAATAATTTTTAACACCTTCAATTTTCTCTTCTAGCTCTGTTAATTCATGATAGTGTGTTGCAAATAACGTTTTTGCTCCACATTTTTCTTTATTTGCAATATATTCTGCTACCGCCCAAGCAATAGATAATCCATCATAGGTAGATGTTCCTCTTCCGATTTCATCTAAGATAACTAAACTGTTTGGCGTTGCTTCTTTTAAAATAGTAGCTACTTCCATCATTTCCACCATGAAAGTACTTTGTCCCATACTTAAATCATCAGATGCACCTACTCTTGTAAAAATTTTATCGACAACACCAATTTTAGCCTCCTCTGCTGGTACAAAACTTCCCACTTGTGCCATTAAGGTAATTAAAGCAACCTGTCTCATATAGGTAGATTTACCAGCCATATTGGGTCCTGTTATGATAGATAATCTGTTTTCATCTTTATCTAAATATGTATCATTTTCTACAAACTCTCCTGCACCTAGCATTTTTTCAATGACAGGATGTCTTCCTCCTTTAATATCAATAACTCCAGAATTATCAACTTTTGGCATACAATAATTCATATCTTCTGCCACTTGTGCAAATGATGCTAACACATCTAATGTAGATACAAGTGTCGCCGTTTTTTGTAATCTGACAACATTTTTGGCAATATCTTCTCTTATCTTTGTAAATAAATCATATTCTAAGCTAACGACTTTTTCCTCTGCACCTAAAATTTGATTTTCTAGATTTTTTAATTCCTCTGTAATATATCTTTCTGCATTTGTTAAGGTTTGTTTTCTCACATATCTTTCTGGAACTTGGTCTAAATTAGATTTCGTAACCTCAATAAAATAGCCGAATACTTTATTAAATCCTACTTTTAAGTTTTTAATACCTGTTTTTTCTCTTTCCTCGGCCTCTAATTGGATAATCCAATTCTTACCTTCTGTTGTTGCTGTTTTTAGTTTATCCACCTCTTCATTATATCCTAATTTGATAATACCACCATCTTTTACAGTCATTGGTGGATCTTCTACAATTGATTTTTCAATCAATTCGTAGATATCTTGTAATTCATCCAAATTTTCATAAATATCTTTTAACATAGGAGATTCACAATTTTCTAATACTTTTCTAACCTCTGGTAATCTTGCTAAAGAATTTTTTAAAGTAATCATATCTCTTGCATTGGCGTTACCATAAGCCATTTTTCCTGCCAGTCTTTCAATATCATAGACCTTCTTTAGATTATCAATAACATCTCCTCTAAGCATGACATTTTCCTTTAATTCTTTAACAGCTTCTAATCTTCTATTAATTTCTAACGTGTCAATTAGTGGATCATTTAACCATCTTCTTAAATGTCTTCCTCCCATAGAAGTTGAAGTCTTATCTAATACCCATAATAAAGTCCCTTTTTTAGATTTATCTCTCATTTTTTCTGTAATTTCTAGATTTCTTCTAGCATTCATATCTAAAGACATATATTTGGATATTTGATAAATGGTTATTTTATTAATATGGTCTAAACTCGTCATTTGTGTTTGCTCTATATATTCAACTAATGCATTAATACTGGCTACTGCAAAGCTTCTTTCTTCTATATTCTCTATTGGTTTTTGATTGGTATCTACTAAACTAAATCGTAATTTAATCATATCTGGTTTACTATCAAAAAATTTGTCTTGAAATCTTGTAATATATGCAGTAAAACGTTCTCTAATTTTACTCATTTCTTCTGTGCAATCTGCCAAATTAGAATTGATTACCAGTTCTGATGGTGAATATCTTGCAATTTCATCTAGCAATTGTGGAAAATTGTGATTATCTTTAATTTCTGCTGCATAAAATTCTCCTGTTGAAATATCACATACACTAATCCCAAAATAAATTCCTGATTTAAAAATAGACATGATATAGTTATTTTTTCTTTCTTCAAGCATGTTACTCTCTACAATGGTACCTGGTGTAACAACCCTAATAACGCCTCTTTTGACAATTCCTTTTGCACTTTTAGGATCCTCTAATTGCTCACATATGGCAACTTTATATCCCTTTGCAATTAATCTTGAAATATACATTTCAGCAGCATGATGTGGTACACCTGCCATCGGCGCTCTTTCTTCTTGTCCACAATCTTTTCCAGTTAAGGTAATTTCTAGTTCTCTTGCTGCAGTAATGGCATCATCAAAAAACATTTCATAAAAGTCACCTAATCTATAAAATAAGATACAATCCTTGTATTGTTCTTTGGTTTCAAGATATCGTTGCATCATAGGTGAAAATTCTTTATTTTTATTTTCTGACATTTATATTTCTTCTCCTTTATCTTTTTCTCTATATTTTTTTGCATATATTTGCATTATTTCGTCTTCTTCATCTATTCTTTTAAATTCCTCTAATAATCTTTTCCTTATTTCTCTTTGCTGTAATTTCATATCTAAGTCACTTAAATTATGATCACATTCTTCTTCAAAAAGCTGAATAACAACATCTTGCTTTTTGATTCTATTGGCTATCATAATCTCAACATCCTTCTCTTTTATTTTCCTTTCAAATTCCTCTACATCTTCACAACTTTCTGCTATTTTCTCATAGACTTCTTCTCTTATAGCTTCTTCAGACTTAAAAACTGACTCTGTTTTTACTGGTTTTGGTATATATCCTTTAACTGGTTTTAATTGTTCACTTGAAATCTCATTAATTGGCATATTCTGAATCATTTCTTCATCTTCTGGTGTTAATACATCTTTTCGAAATCTTTTATATAAAGCATATAGCTCTGGATGATTATCCTCTTCCTTTTTCAATATTCTAAAAATCCATCTTCTGCTAATATGATATGTTTCAGAAATTTCTCTAATTTTTATATGTTTTATCTTTAATATTTGCTTAATGATATTTTCTCCTGAAATCAAATCACCTTCATTTACCTTTTGGGGATATCTATTTAAAAATAAATACTTTATATTTTCATCTGGATAATTTTCTACTGCTTCATATAATTCCTCAAGGGTTGTTCCATTTATTCTACAATATTCTTTTAAATCCAATTTTGGTATAGAATATATTGCTTGCAAAATTAAATCTTCCACTATTATTCTCCTCTTAAATACCACATATGTTCTGATACAATTTTTAATTCTATTATTTGGTTAATCAAGCTTTTATCTCCTTCAAAAATAACGACTTTATTACTATCTGTTCTTCCTGTTAACATGTTTTCATTATTTTTACTTGTTCCTTCTACTAGTACTTTTTGAATCGTTCCTACATATTTTTGATTGTTTTCTTCAATTTGGCTTTCCACCAATGCTTTTAATCTATCAAAACGTTTGTGCTTAATTTCCTCTGGAATTTGATTTTCCATTTTATCTCCTGGTGTTCCTACTCTTCTTGAATAAATAAACATATATACTTGTTCGAATTTTACTCTTCTCACAACATCTAACGTATCTTCAAATTCCTCCTCTGTTTCTCCTGGGAATCCAACAATGATATCTGTTGATAAAGTTAAATTTGGTATTTTCGCCTTCATTTTCTCTACAAGATTTAGATATTGTTCTTTTGTATATTTACGATTCATTTCTTTTAATACTTTTGTATTTCCTGATTGTAAAGGTAAATGTACCAATTTACATACTTTATCACAGTTGGCAATTGCTTCAATTACATCATCTGTAAAATCTTTGGGATGTGGTGAAACAAATCGAATTCTTTCAATTCCTTCTATTTTATTAATGGCTTCTAATAACGTAGCAAAAGAATGAACCCCTTCATATTCCTCAAATGGCTTTCCTTTTTCTTTTTCTACTCGTAAATAGGAATTGACATTTTGCCCTAATAGCGTAATTTCCTTATATCCTTGTTTGGCTAATTCTTCTACTTCCTTTATAATCTCTTTTGGTTCTCTGCTTCTTTCTCTTCCTCTTACATAAGGCACAATACAATAAGTGCAAAAATTGTTACAACCATTCATAATCGTAACAGATGCCTTTATATTACTATCTCTTTTAATTGGTAATCCTTCATATATCTCTCCATCAATATCTAAGATATCTTCTTGTTTTTTCTTTTCAATCAATGCTTTGTATAAATCTTCTGGGAAACGATATAATGTATGCGTTCCAAATAAGATATCGACAAAAGGATAACTCTCTTTTATTTTATCTGTAATATGTTTTTCTTGCATCATACACCCACCAATGGCAATAATGGTTCCTTTTTGTTCTTTTACTTTTTTCAGTTCACCTAATTTTCCAAATAGTTTATCCTCTGCATTTTCTCTTACACAACAAGTATTAAATAAATTCAAATCCGCCTCTTGAAAATCCTCTGTCCTTATATATCCCATCTTTTCTAACATACCACAAAGTTTTTCTGAGTCATTTTCATTTAATTGACATCCCATTGTTAAAATATGATATTTTAAAGTTTTTCCTTGATTTAATTCCTTTACTTTTTCGATATATTCCTCTTGTTTTTTTACTTCCTTTATTGTATCCACACTGTTACCTCCATCATTTGCATATTTTATTATATTTTCATGATTTTTGCAAGAAATTTGTCGCTAAAATCTTTTTTAATATTATTTTTATGGTATAATATATATAGAGGAAAATTTTTCAGGGAGGTTACATATATGGGAGATTTCAATTCTTTATTAAAAACGAAAGTTTCTAAAAAAAGAGGTTCTTCTAATGTTTCAAATGTATATAGACAAGCAAAAATGAAGCATAAAGATATTTCTTTAGAAGAATTGCAAGAATTAAATATCAATGATCTTTTAGAAAAGAACAAGAAAAATAAAATTGATACAAATCTATTATCTTTATGGGGCATGCTAGATATGAAATCTTTTATTGATGCTAGAACTGGAAACACGATAAATCCATATTTTCTAAACACAAAAAAATTACTTCCTATAAAGGATTTACCAGATTATATATCTCTTCCTGATGCTGCTAGGATTTTAAATTTGATAGATATCAAATATATTAAAAATTTTGAATTAGAAGGTATTTCCTTTTATAATGTATTTTTAGTAACATATGAGATTTTAGATAAACATAATTATTTTAGACCATATATAACACTTTTAACCTTAAATAAAGATAACGAATTTGTTGAATTTGGGTATGGATATGATACAAATGATAACGGAAATGTAGAATTATTTATTTCTTCTTATAATTATTTAGTATATCTAACCTCAAAAGGAACACTGCATTCTCCATTATCAGGAAAAATGACAAGATTAAAAATTTTTGATATTTTAACATGTGAGCAAGTTGCTAAATTATATAAATAAAATTTATAAAAAAATAAAAGTAGATTTCCTTCTACTTTTATTTTATGCAAGTCCATATTTTTTCTTGAATTTATCTGCTCTACCACCAGCTGTTTCTTGTCTTAAATTTCCTGTCCAGAATGGATGACATTTAGAGCATATATCTACTTTGATATCTTTTTTTGTTGAACCAACTTCTAAAACATTTCCACATGCACATGTGATTGTTGTTTGGTTATAATTTGGATGTATTCCTTCTTTCATCTATTGTTCACCTCTTTCTTAAATTGAAATAATATGACTGTTTTTTATCATAACATATTTTTTTCTATTTTTCAAGTCCTATTTTATTTATTTTCATTATTTGTTTCACTTTGTTGTTGATCATATACATATTGTGCAGAAGACAACATTTCACTGTCAAGTGAAAGTTTATGCACTAATTTACTCATTATATTAAACACACAAGCCACTATTAAAATAACCATTCCAATTTTTTTCCAATATTTAGCAAGCATATTTTTCTCCTCTTTTCTTTTATATACATATATAATTATATATATTTTTTTCCGAATTGTCAATATTTTTTAAAGTTTTGGTTACAATAAGTTTGGTGATTTGAATGAATAAAAAAATGGGCATATTTATTATTATTGGTTTACTGATATTAATTGGAATAGGTATCTATTTTTATGTCAAAAATATAAATAATACACATCATGAAACAGATTATGAAGCAAATAGAACTTCAACAGAAACCAATACAGCTAATAATGAAAATAATAACTCTAATGAAGAAAATACATCTGACAATGAATCTACTACCAATGAAACGACAAATACAGCTTCTGAAAACACCTCTCATACAGATAATACACCTAAAGCAATCGTAGAAGAGCAACTCTCTGCCTTTTCCACAAAAATTTATTCTAATGATTCTAATAGAACAAAAAATATGGAAATCACTACTTCTACCTTAAATGAAACCATTGTTAAAAATGGTGAAACTTTTTCTTTTTGTAATACCATAGGTCCCGCTACAAGTAGTAAAGGTTATTTAGAAGCTGATATTTATGACCATAATGGAAATAAGAAAAAAGGATATGGCGGTGGAAATTGTCAAGTTAGTAGCACCTTATATAATGCTGTATTAGAAACCTCTGGTTTAACTGTAATCGAACGTCATCCACATAGTAATCATGTACCTTATGTACCAGATGGTAAAGATGCGGCTGTCGCTTATGGTAGTTATGATTTTAAATTCAGAAATGATACAGGAAATGATATAAAAATTTTATCTTCTGTTACAGATGGTTTAGTAAATGTTACATTAATGGGTTTAAAAACACAATAAGGAATTTAGAACGTTCTCGGACATAAATTTTGTTTTTCTTTAATATCATTTAAAAAGGTGATATTTTGAGAAAAGCAAAATTATTTTTTATTAATGGTATTATTCTAACTACTACTTCTTTAGGTCTGAGAGGTATCGGATTATTATTTAATATATATGTAGCAAATAAAGTGGGGTCTGAAGCAATTGGTATTTTTAGTTTGCTTATGTCTGTTTATAGTTTTGCTATTACAGTTGCCACCTCTGGGATTGGTATTGCTTGTACTTGTATTGTGTCTGAAGAATTTGCTAAGAAAAACTATGAAAATGGTTTAAAAGCGGTAAAAACCTCTATCATATTTGCTATATTATTAGGAATTAGTAGTTCTATTCTCATCATTTTATTTGCACCATTAATCTCTTCTACTTGGTTAAAGGATTCCGTTTCAGAAATTCCTATTTATTTAATTTCACTTGGTTTACCATTAATCTCCGTTTCTTCTGTAATTGGTGGATATTTTTCATCTGTTGAAAAACCATATAAAAGTGCCATTTCACAAATCTTAGAAACGAGTGTAAAAATCATTGCAACTATATATCTGCTTTATATGAATCCTTCAAAAGATGTAGAATCTATATGTATCTCTCTTATTTTAGCCGATGTCATATCTGAAATATTTTCTTTTAGCTTAAATATTCTTTTTTATAAAATTGATAAACAAAAATACATATCTAAAAGAAGTTTACCAATACAAATGAAAAAGAAAATTTTTACCATTGCTTTTCCGATTAGTATAACTTCTTGCATACGTTCTGGACTTTCTTCTTTAAAACAATTTTTGATTCCGATTCGATTAGAATTATCCGGAATCTCTTATTCTTTAGCTGTTTCAAACTATGGCTTAATTAATCGGTATGGTTATGCCTGTGATTATGTTTGCCAATGTTTTAATAAGCTCATTTAGTGGGTTGTTAGTTCCAGAGTTTTCCAGATTGCTTGCTGGTGAAAATTATAACCGTTTAAAAACGGTTTGTGATACGATTTTTAAAGTTACCTTTATTTTTTCTATTTGTGTGACAGGTGTTTTTATTATATTTGCAAATGAAATTAGTCTTATGGTATATCAATCTATCGAAGCAAGCAAATGGATAAAAGTATTGGCACCTCTTATCTTTTTTATGTATATTGATAATATTATTGACAATATGTTAAAAGGCATTAATGAACAAGTAAGCGTCATGGTTTGTAATATTATTGACTTATTAGTCACCATTTCTATTATTTTCTTTGTTGTCCCTATTATGGGTATGTATGGATATATTTTGAGCATCTTTGTGAGTGAGCTTTTAAACTTTACCATTAGTAGCATTCAATTAAAGAAAAAAATCAAGTATTCCGTAAATTTTAAAAAATTTATTATGCGACCTATTTTTGCTTGTCTAGTATCTTATTTGTTAATTAAACTGTTACCTATAAACTTTTTATCTTTTTCATTAAATACGATTATGCAAATTGCCTTGTTTATTTTGTTTTATTTAATTTTTATGATAGTATTTAATAGAAAACGTGTTTATGGAAAATTGAAAGAATTTTATTAAAGATATTATATATTTTTGAATATTTTATGTGTTACTACTCATCTCTAAATAATGAATTTAATATAAAAACACTTGCAACTCAGAGATTTCTATGTTATTATATCTGCATAGGTATATTTTGCCTATGTAACCTTAGCCATATCTTGTTTTTTTAGGGTATGGTGTGGCGAATCTGGTAACAGATTTTTTCACCTTTAAAAGGAGGTGAAACTATGAGATGCTCACATAAAATGAATTATGATGCGTCGAGGCGATGCCATAATTCTATGTTGACATCTACGTTTGCTTCAGATAGTCTGTGGCGCAGTGAAAAGACTACGAAGCCACGTAGAAAAAATCTCTGGCCGCGCTTTTTGGAATAATGGCCACATTCGACCATAATAATTATTTCTAAAAAGCAAACAGGATAGCCCTAGAAGAGGGCTATCCTGTTTTGAAATTCGTACTTATTTAATTATATTTTTTACAATAAATTATATCTCTACTCTACTCCTGTTGCAATCACTGTAACAACAACTTTGTCATCCAAAGATTCATCTGTAATCGTTCCAAATACAACATTGGCATCTTCACTAATTAAATCATTAATTTTACCAATCCCATCATTAATTTCGCTTAAAGCCAATTCAGAATTTCCTCGAACATTAAAGATAACACCTTTTGCATTATTGATTTTATTTTCAGTAAGTGCATTATCAATAGCTTGATTAACTGCATCCACCATTCTGCCTTCTCCTTTGGCTTCTCCAATTCCCATATATGCCATTCCTTTATATGTTAGCATTGTTGTAATATCTGCAAAATCAACATTAATATCTCCTACTGATGTAATTAAATCTGTAATACTTTTGATTCCTTGCTCTAACACATTATCTGCCATTTTGAAAGCATTAATAACACTCATCTTTTGATTTCCAGCAACCTTTAATAATTTATCATTTGAAATTAAAATTAAGCTATTAACATGCTGTTTTAATTTTTCAATTCCAACATCTGCTCTACTTGATCGTAATCTTCCTTCAAAAAGAAATGGTTTTGTAACAATCGCAATCGTTTGAATTCCCATCTCTTGTGCAATTTCTGCAACTACAGGGATTGCTCCTGTTCCAGTTCCTCCTCCCATTCCTGCTGTTAAGAATAATAATTGTGTACCTTCTAATAGTTTTTTAATATCTTCTTTACTTTCAATTGCTGCTTTTTCTCCCATATCTGGGTTTGCTCCTGCACCTAATCCTTTAGTTGTTTCTTTTCCGATTTGTAATACATTTTCCATTTTTGTTTTATTTAACATAGCAAGTTCTGTATTAATAAAATAAAATTCAACATCTTTTACTTGATCTTCAACCATTTGTCTGACAGCATTATTGCCACCTCCACCAATTCCAATGACTTTTATTTTTGGAATAGATGTCTTTATTTCTCCATATATATTTCCATAATTGTTTCCATATTTATTTTCTATTTGTATCATTTTTACAACCTTCCTTTTCTAATTTACTTTTGTATGTATCGCTTAGTATTATATAGTTATCTTTTAAATTTTTCAATACCAATCTGGACTTTTTTAAATTATAATGAAAAATTTGTTTAAAAGCGAAAATTTGTTTTCAAAAGTATTGCATTTTCATTTTTCGAATGATATAATCGTACATATGTTTGGAGGTAGATTATGGATATTTTTGATAAATTAAAAATACTTGCAGATTCTGCTAAATATGATGCTTCTTGTAGCTCTAGTGGTAGTAATCGAAAAAATACAAACGATGGAATTGGAAATGGTCATGTTTCTGGTATTTGCCATAGTTGGGGTGCAGATGGTCGTTGTATTTCTCTTTTAAAAATTCTATTTACAAATGCCTGTATGTATGATTGTAAATATTGTATTAATCGCTCTTCAAATTCTGTGCCTAGAGCCACCTTTACACCTCGTGAAGTTGCAGATTTAACCATTCATTTTTATAAACGAAATTATATTGAAGGTCTATTTTTAAGTTCGGCAGTTATCAAATCTCCTGATTATACAATGGAAAGATTAGTTGAAACAGCTTCTATTTTGAGAAATGAATATCATTTTCATGGATATATTCACTGTAAAACCATTCCTGGTTGTAGTCAAGAGTTGATTGATAAATTAGGTGTTTTGGTAGACAGGATGAGTATTAATATAGAACTTCCTTCAAATGATAGTTTGAAATTATTAGCACCTCAAAAGGAAAAAGACGGAATTTTAAAACCAATGACCTATATTTCCAATACATTAAAATTAAATAAAATGGATAAATCAAAATATAAAGAGAAATTTGTTCCAGCAGGTCAAACCACACAATTAATGGTTGGTGCTACACCTGAAACAGATTTAAAGATATTAAAACTTTCTGAAGGAATGTATAAATCTTTAAAACTAAAAAGAGTTTACTATTCTGCTTATGTTTCTATCAATAATGATAAAAACCTACCTACTTTAGAAAAACCACCACTTTTAAGAGAAAACCGATTATACCAAGCAGATTGGTTGCTTCGATTTTATGGGTTTCAAGCAGATGAACTATTAAATGAAGAACATCCAAATTTTAATACTTTATTAGATCCTAAATGTGATTGGGCTTTAAGAAATTTAGATAAATTTCCAATAGAAATCAATACTGCTAATTATCACACTTTACTTAGAATTCCTGGTATTGGTGTGATTAGTGCCAAAAAAATTATTACTGCTAGAAGAGAATTTTTGTTAGATTTTGAAAGTCTAAAAAAATTAGGTGTTGTCTTAAAAAGAGCACAATATTTTATAACTTGTAAAGGAAAATATTTTTATGAAGTCAATAAATTTAACAAAAATTTTATTGAAACTAATTTATTGTATACAGAAAGAAATACAATACCACAAAAGAAATTTGAACAATTATCAATGTTTGATACATTGTTGCCTACAAAGGAGGATAAAATAAAATGTCTAACTGGAAGCTTGTAAACACAACCTATTTATATGATGGTACATTTGATGGATTATTAACCATTGTTTTTGAGAGCTATTCTCATAAAACATTGCCACAAAAAATTGTTTCAGAAGAGGAATATATACAAAATTTTTTAGATAAAACACAATATATAAATACCAATTATGAAAAGGCAAAACGTGTTTTTGAAGGAATTAATAAAAATATTTGCTATGAAGCTCTATATAATAGTTTTTATGCTTTTTTATCAGATGGAAAAGAGAAAGAAATTAAAATTCTAAAATATTTATGTGATGGATTTGACATCGGACCTAAAATTAACACTATGCTTACTATTTCCTATGTCTTTTCTGTTATCAATATGAGAAAAAGAGCTTTATCAGAATGCCATAAGTTAAAAGGATTACTTCGATTTATGGAAATAGGAAAAAATTTGTATTATGCCTCTATTCACCCAGATAACAATATTATAGAACCTTTAGGACATCACTTTATTAAAAGACTACCTACACAAAACTTTATCATTCACGATAAGAACAGAAATATTTGTTTTTTATATAACTCACAAGAATACAAAATCATTGATAGCACCAATTTAACAATACCTGATGTTACTGAAGAAGAACAAAAATACCAAGAACTTTGGAAATTATTTTTCAAAACCATTGCCATACAAGAAAGAAAAAATGCTAGATGTCAAATGCAATTTATGCCTAAAAAATATTGGCAAGATTTAATTGAAGAACCATAATGTCCAATTGGGGACGTTTCCTATTGGGACATTTTTAAATTATAAAAAACAACTTTTATCTTTACCATACATAAAATTTTCCCTACATATAAGACAAGGACACACCAAATTAGATATTTTTGTTTTTCGGTATGTCCTTTATCATTTTTATATCCGTTTTTTAATTATTTTATTTTGAAAAATGTCCAGACAGAAACGTCCCTAATTGGACATTTTTCTTACAATGCCTGTTGTTCCATCTAATTCCACTATATCACCGGTTTTTATATTATCCAGTAATCCTGTAATTCCTACTACTGCAGGTATACCAAGTTCTCTTGAAACAATTGCTGAATGAGATAATAAACTTCCCCTTTCTACTAAAATTCCACTTGCAGCCGGAAATAGCATAATCCAACCCGGATCTGTATACTCAGCAACTAAAATTTCTCCTTGTTCTAATTTTGCATTTGCCGGATTATCTATTACTTTTACTCGTCCACTAATTCTTCCTGGTGATGCTCCAATTCCTTTTAAAGTTTCTTTTTCATCTTTTATCTTATCTATATGTGTTTTATCTGCGTGAACTTCTATTTCCTTTTTAAAGTTATTTCCTATATTTACTGCTCCATAAGTGTAAAATCTTTCATCTGGATTAGTTTCCTTATATCTTTCATACTCTTTCTTTCGTATCGCAATTAAATCTTTCAAATTATTGGTCGTAGATTTTCCATCGATATAGTATAAAATTTCATCTACTTCTAAATAAAATATGTCTCTTTTTTCTTCTATAACATTTAAAGAAGTTAATATATATCCTATTCTTAAAAAGATTTCTCTTACTCTTCCAAAAAGTCTTGTTCTTTCAAACCTAAGATTTTCTCTATTTTTTACTGTATATCTTGCTTGTTTTAATAAAAAGTTAAATTTAGCTTTTTCCAATGGCTTAAACTTTAAAATTTGTTTTACTTTTCTTTCTGCCTGTTTTCTAGCTTCTACAGAATCTAATGCATTTACTTTTGTTTTTTGCATTCTTCTTGCAAATGTCAATATTGAATGATATAAGCTAATAGGATTATCTTTTAATGTTAATGTTTCTAATTTTAACTCCTGCAAACATCTATCTGAAAATTTATCTAAATATGCTTGTATTTTTTCATAAAATTCTGGATATTTAGGAAGTTCTTTTTGGATATATAACATATCTTCATTTTCTAATAATTTTAAAAGTTTTTCATCATCTTTTGCAATCTCTGCCATTTCTCGAATTCTTTTCGCTGGCTCTGCACTAATGATATTTCCTTCATCACATAATAAATCATTATGTATCAAGTTTCCATTTTCTTTAAATAATTTTTCACATTCTTGTTTCAATTGTCCATAAAAAATCATTGCCAAAAAGTCATTGACTAGTGGTGCATCCCATTTATGTAACAGTTTTCCTTCCAATTCATAGTAATAATCATGTAGTTCATATAAATCCATATGCTGGATGTCTTTATCTTCTAATGCTTCATTCAATCTTACATAGAATTTATCTGTCATTTTTCTTATCTTTATAAATCCTTTTAATAATCCATATCCAGTTGAAATCAATCCAATTTTATCATAAAATGTAGCTTGTGGTACTGGAAACAAGTCATCTGGCAAAGATTCTTTTACTCCCATCATTTGCTCCATGAATTTCTTGTTTTTTCCTAATCCTGGGAACATGGAAAGTAACCCATACCAACCATATAGATTATAATACACACGGCCGTCTATTAAAGCTAACATGTTTTTAAACATCTGTGCATTCATTTCTATTTTTTCTGCTTTTACATGAAATATTTTACACAATTCTAAATATACATTTTCATAGACAGTTCTAATAAAAGAGAATGTTAAAGGGGTTGTAATTCCTCCATAACTTTCTACAATATTACTATTGTCAAATACATTTAACTTTTCTTCTTTATTTTTTACTATTCCTAATGTTGTAATTGGTCTAGATTGCAATAGGTATAACTTTCCATCTTCATAAGCCCATTCAATATCTTGAAATCTTCCAAAAAATGTATTTGCTTTTTCTACTAGTTCTTTAACTTCTAATATCTGGTTATCTGTTAAAACTGCTTTATCCTTTTGTTTTTCGTTTACTATTTCTTGCTTAATTTCACCATCTACATAAATATGACAATAATCTTTTTTAGCTATTGTTTTTGTAATTTTACCATTTAAAATGGTATAGGTATCTGCTGTTGCCACACCATCTACTAAGCTACTTCCTAATCCATATACACCATTAATGACAATCTCTTTTATATTAGAAGTAGTCGGATTTGCTCCAAATGCCACACCTGCTTTTTCTGATTTTACCATTTTTTGCACAATAACTGATGGAATCATTACCTCTTCTATATGATTTTCTTTTCGATATGTTTCAATTCTTTCTGAAAAAGCAGATAAATATACTTCTTTTATTTTTTCGATAACCTCTTTTTTAGGAATATATAAAAAAGTATCAAATTGTCCTGCAAAAGATGTTTCTTTGGAATCCTCGTTTCCTGCTGATGAACGAATCGCAAAATAGGTATCATCTGGAAACATTTTTAAAGATTCTTCTACTTCTTTTATTGCTTCTTCTTTTATATTTTTTTCCTCTTTATCAAAGCCCTTATAGGACACAACAAACCACTTTGGAATATTATCAATTGCTTGTCCCATTTTTGCCAAAGCAGTTGCTTTTCCTCCCATAAATTCATATTGTTTACTATTTTGTTTTAATACATATTTCATTATCTGTTCTCCTATAAAATTAATATTACTAAACTACAATATACAATGGCTATATAGATATTTGCCGAAAGTTCTGCTAATTTTGCCATCTTTCTTGTTTTCTTTTTTGCAAATAAAATATTAGAAATATTGGCTAATATATATAAAGCAACTATCCAGATATAATTTTTCTGTCCTAGGATTATACCTTGTACAAGCATTAACAAAGTTTCCAATACAAATATTAGTATCATTGCTTTACCAATACCTAAAACAGCTGTATAGGTTTTAACTCCCTCTTCTTCATCTTCTTTACACCTAATCTTTCTAGCAACTTCTACTATCCAAGATATGATATATGCCATTACTGCTAACCAAGAACCTGTAGGACAAATAAAGGTACTTAGATATATAATCAATAAAGGTAATACCATTTCATCTAAAGCAACATTAATTAATAAGTGCTTGTCCAAAAATTTTTTCATAAAGAAATCTTTATTCATGAGTAATATATAGGCCCATACAACCATTAAACAGATAAATGATAAGATATTATATATTGAATTAGAAAAAAATATAGTAATCATCACTTGTAAAACAGCACATATGATTAATAAAACTTTTAATTCACTTAATTTAACTAATCCTCTTGGTACAGGTCTATATGGCCTATATTTACAATCCTCTTCATAATCTTTAAATTCATCTAATATCCTTACCATTAAAAACTGTAAAAAAGCTACTAAAAACATAGGGATTAGTTTTATATATTGTATCCCTGTACTTTCCAAATACATGGTTGTAGGTATTGGTGATGTTAAAATGCCTGCATTATAGTAATAGTAACTATAACAAAAAGTAGCAAATACAATACAAAACACATATAGTCCATATACAAGTACTGGAAATCTCTCTTTTTGGTATGTATACCATTTTTTTATTTGATTCATATTTTACCCCTTTATATATTTAATATTTTTCTTAATTCATTATAATCTACCTTTGTACTATGTCTTTTATCCACTGGTATCTTTGGAACATATTTGATTTCATCAATCTTTTCAAAAGGAATCGCTTTTTTAATTTCTTCTATTGATGTTTTTTCATTATTTTCCAATACCAGAATCAATTTTGAATCATTTTCAAATACAGCTGTCTTTCCAATTGCAAATTTTGCATGTAAAGCTGCTTCAATATGAAAATATGGCTCTTTTACTCTTCCTCTTAACCATAATCTACCTTTTTCATCGATTTGTCCCATATCTCCTGTTCTGTGATATATAGTATCTTCTACTGTAAATTTGTTTTCTTTATCACCTATGCCACCAACATATCCTTTTAGCACATTCGTTCCTGTTACAACAATCTCTCCTACTTCATTTGTTTGTAAATTTAAAAATTTGTCCTTTGTGATAGTTCCGATTGGTTCTTTGGGTGGTTTTATGATTTTACATTCTTTTACGCCAACAATCTCTCCTGCTAAAATACCTTTTCCATTTCCTGTGTCTTTTATGTCTTGTTTTGTCATATCCTCTATATGTAATATAGCAATTGGTTCTGCTTCTGTTGATCCATATATTGTACGTATGGTTGCATTTTCAAAAACCTGTTGTAATTTTTTGATTAAATCTAAAAATACAGCTCCTCCACCTGTATAGATTTTTTTCACACCTTCTAATTTTATATCCTTATCAATACAATAATTTACAATGACTTGTAATAGTCCAGGTGAAGCCATGATTCTATTAATGTTTTTATCTCTTATTTGTTTTACTAACTTTCTAGGATTTGATTTTCCTAAATTGGTGAAATTCCCATTTGCTATGACAGTTGTAATTCCAACATAAATATTGGATAATGTAAATATGGGAATAGTGGAAAGTTCCCTATCTTTTTCTTCATAATTGGCTATTTGTTTTAATATATTTCCTTGATTTTCTAAAAATTCATGTGTCCTTGCTGCTATCTTGGGAACACCTGTTGTTCCACTTGTATATGTTAAAATACCCGGAAAATCTTTTTCTACTTCTTCTACTACTAACTTTCTACTAAACGGTGTTTTTTTAATTTGTTTGACATCTATCTTTATTTTTAAGTTTTTTAAATTTTCATTCACTTGGCTGTATACAATATATTTAGTCGTTCCAACAATACCATTAATATCATCAAATTCATTTTTCTTTAATCCGCTTTTTATAAAGCCTGCATCCATAAAACAAGGAATCGCTCCCAATGACCAAATAGAAAGTAAAGTTACATATAAATTGATTGACATAGGAACTAGTACTAACACTTTATCTCCTTGTTTAATTCCTTTACGTTTCAAATTGTCTTTAAAATTAGCTACTAGGTTATATAGCTCTGCATAAGTAACTTGTGTATTTTTTTCGACTAAACATATTTTATCTGGCATTTTTTCATAATTTTTGATTAGTTGATAGGCTAAATTTCTCATCTTGTGTATTTCATCCCCTTCTTTTTAGTTGAAAAAGAATCATATTTCCTTTCCATACAAGGCATACTCTCTTATAACTTCTGTCTGATTTCGTTTTGCCATTTTTTGTGAAGTATTATTGGCATACATAAAAGCACATATCCAATTTTTAAATCCTTTCTGTTTGGCAATTTTTGCAATATCATTCATTAATACATTTCCAATAGCAAGCTTTTGAAATTCTGGTATCACTGCAACAGTTTTCACAATAATCGTACTAAGCTTTTCTCCTCTTTTTGCTTCTTCAAAATCTGGTATGCAGAATATAAATCCAATTTCTTTTCCATCTTTTTCTGCTAATAAAATAATATCTTCATCAGCTAAATGAACATATGGTATATATTGTTTTAAAAAAGGTTCTTCATCAATCGGTGTATATAGCGGATTTCTTCCAAAGCTTTTTAATGAAATATGATATATTTTCTTTAGATCTTCCATATAATTTTCTTTATTAAAATTTCTAATAGTAATACCTTTTTCTTGTATTTTTTTCCTCATCATTTCTATACTTTGAGATTGGTAAGCATTTTTCAACTTTCCTTTGGTTGAAGTATATGTATATATCTCTTGATAACCTGCTTTTAATAATATCTCATTATCACTCATAGGATTGACATTCTCTAATAAAAATAGAGGTTCTCCATTTGACTGCTTCATTGTTCTATATTTTCCCCATGTATTTTCATTCATTGGTGCAACTATATAATGTAATCCTTTTTCTTTTAAAATTTCTTCACATTTTTCTAATAATATTACTCCATATTGCTTATCTAAAATGTCCATTTCTCCGATTGTTCCGATTTTTTCACCATTTTGTTTTGGTGTATTTTGAAAATAGCAAGTAGCTTTTGCCCTTTCTTCTCCATTTTCTAAAACTGTTACTTTTATATTTTCTTGATTCTCTATAATTTCAAATTTCATTTTCTTTTTTGTATGATGCTTATCATACTTTCCTCCTATGCAATTTTAAAGTATTGGATAAAACAGATGATAGCTGTTAATACTAGCACAATTTCTGTATGCATATATCCATTTTTTATTGAAATTTCTTCTTTTTCTACCTTTTTCTTTTGTATATATATCATAAAACAACTAGCTAATAAGCATATAACCATAAGAACGATCATTGATATGCTAGGCAATTTATGAAATACCAGATTTTGAATGACTAAACTTGGTAAAAAGATAAAACATAATCCTTTCGCAAAAGATAAAATGATACTATCCATTTCTGATAAATTAAAATAATATTTTAATCTTACAAATGTATTAATAGCTAAATGCATGCTATATACTAAACTATATATCATAAAAAATTCTGCTTTCCATCCAGTAATTGCTACAATTCCACAAATAGCTATTCCTAAAATCACATTGGTTTCAATAATTCTAGCATCATATAGATTGTGCTGTTCTTTTTCCGCAACTTTAGGAAATCTCATAACTGTTAAAAACAAAATCAATGGTGGTATAATGGCATATATTCCATATAATGTAATCGTTAGATACCCTACTACCAGTGTTTCAGCTAATGCCAGTTTGCTCCATGCCTTTACTCTATTGGCAATCGTTACTAGTATAAATATCACACCTAATATCATGAAATTGATTCTTAATTGTTCTACACCTAACCCCATATGTGTTGCCAAAAATGCATATGTTGTTAATGGAATCAATAGATTATCATTTCCACTATGTGAAATCATTTCAACTAAAGCTACATTAAATCCTACAATCGTTGCAATGATTAATGTTTCTTCTCTTCCTACATCTGTGAACAGTAATAGCGATACCAATGTTGCTACAAAAGCCACCATAAAAAAGATAAAACTTCCTTCAATACTTTTGGCATCTTCATTTAGCTCTGCTAAATTTTTCTTTCCATAATTCTTTCCAATTAATGCTGCTGCACTATCTGCAAAGGTTAAAATTAATATAGGAATACTGTATAAAACTTTATTTCCTTTTGATAAATAGAAAATCAAGAATACAGATATCACAAAAAAAATTTCACCTAAAGATTCTCTATTGACACTATATAATACTGTTCCTAATCCTTCTTTTAATTTTGTATGTTTTAATAAAATTAATATTGCTAATGCAATAATTGCTAATATTCCTACAGAAAGTACATTATGAAATACATAAGGAAAAGTTAGCATAATCAATCCCATTGTCATATGTAATAGTTTTCGTTTCAATTCTGCATGTATTTTGGTCTTTTTTTCGATTATTTTTATCATACACATAGCAATCAAAAGCATACATAAAACAAATCCAATACTTAACCACTCTATGTTCATTTACATGACCTCCTCTATAATAAATTTACTATAGAAAAAGGCTTTATCTTGTTTAAATAATTCTTTTGATTCTTTTTCCTTGTATACTAAATTATCAAAATATTTTGATGCTCTTTTATCAGCTAACATATTCCAATAAGCAATTCTTGTTCCAGGTGGTGATTTGGTAAATATCTTTTCAAATATTTTGCACATTTGCTCATCACTCATATATTCAAAGATATCGCTTAAATTATATTTACTAATATAATCTATCTCTTCTTTTTGAATAAAATCTTCAACAGAATCTTTTAACAAGTAAATTTTATCTATATTTTTTTTAATCATCTCAAAATTTTCTTTTCTATATGCTACTGGCAACACATTTTCATCATATTTTCCATGAATAATATACTGTAAATAGGAATTTTCTGATGTATCTAATTCTGTGATAGCATATTTCGTTCTTTCTAAAATATGCTCAGCCACATTTACATGGACATAACGAAAAAAGGCTTTATCTCTTCCCAATTTTCCCATGACGGTTTTAGAAAAGAATATCCTAAAAAGCATTTGCCATCTCATATTATTCCATTTCTGATCATAAAATTGAATTCTCTCTTCCTTTGTTTTCTTTTGTAATAATTCTTCTCTTATTGATTTTTTATGAATAAATGGTAAAATTTTTTTACCAAATAGATGAAAATATTTCTCGAATTTTCCTGTATGAATAATTCCTTTTTCTAGCATTTCTAAATTGCTTTCTAAATATGTTCTTGTATCTTTAGATAGTTTATCTGCAATTTTTTGATAAGTTTTGATTCTATCATTACAATCAAAAACACCAATAAACTCCATACATTCTTGATAATCTAAATATTTATATGCTACAATTTTCAATTCTGTACAAGCAATTTGATTTTCACTTAAATCAATTGCAAAAACTTTATTTGGATTTTTGATTAACATGCTAATTGCATTTTCTCCTGCTGATGCAATAGACAATATATTATCATTTTCATGTATATCTAATGCTTGTATTAAGATATCTGCATCCTCCCAAACTTGTGCATATCTTAATATATCGAACTTGGCATACTCCTCTACTTCACTTTTTACTAATTGTTTTTCTTCTACAATTTCTTTTGTACTCATATTTTCCCTCTTCAACTTTTCATTTCATTAATATAATCCTATCATAAAACGATTTTTTCTTCAATAAAAATCACTTATTTGACATTTGTTTTTTATAAAGATAAAGTATGGAAAATCATAAGAAATCATGATATACTATTGTTCACATAAGGAAATTCCTTATTCATATATATTTATTTTCCTTTATTACTAATTAGTAAGAGAGCTTCCTCTCCGACTACTTAGTTTAATATTATATGTAACACATCAATATGTTCAAGGAGGATTATTATGGTTGTAAAATTTGTTCTTTCAAGAAAAGAATGTGAGAAAATCCGGAATATCCATTTTAATCAAATAAGTTTTTGTGAAAAAAATGGAATCCCCATGGATAGTACAGGAAGAGAAATGGACTTTCCTAGTATTCAAACGCTTCGAGAAATAGCCATTGAAAACATTCTAAGGGCAGGATTTCGTGAAGTTAACCAAGTATCACCAGACGACGCAAACTGTGTCATTAGAGTGTTTAACAAATGTCATTATCCGTACAAAGGTAATATCCACAATCTTTGTGGATTTATGTGCTTTACAAAAAGGTCAAATGCTATATGGATATCAAATTCTGGTAATAGTCAAATTGAGTTAAACTTTTCGAAATGTATGTACATATGCCAAGATAATGATGTTAATTACGAGTGTGATTTTTTTGATACATACGTATATGTTGTAAGATAACTATGTCGGAGAAAACAAATATAGCAAAATCCAGTTGGCTCCTTTTGACCAACTGGATTTTGTTATTCTATTTTTTAAATATTCTCTTTTCTAATGGTTTCAATAATATTCTGATTTTTAGTTTTCTTAACAGCATATCGCATCGTCATAAAGATAATGGCAAATACAAATATAATAGAAATAAAAATTGGTATTATAGGAAGTTCATAATCTGTTGTATAGACATCTGCTGTAACTGTATAGATTAGATAAGATAATGCGACACCTACTGGCAATCCAAATATAAGTGCTTTTAAGCCATATATAAAACTTTCATAATGAATCATTCTCTTAAATTCTTTGTTTGTCATACCTATAGATTTTAATATCGCAAATTCTCTATTTCTTAATGCCATATTGGTGGTTATAGTATTAAATATATTCGTTACACCAATAATGCTAATCACTACTATAAATCCATATACAAATATAGATACAATTAGATTCATGTTTCTTGCTGCTCTTACATCTTCTTCTGCATTATAAATATTACTTTGATTGGTTTTATCAATTTCTACAATTTCCTCTTGTAATTTATATGGATCTTCTGCATTTATATGCATAGCAACTACATCATGTTCGAAGTTTTCCATCATCTCATCTGAGATAATAATAACAGGATGTGTATCTTGAAATAATAAACCTAATGGATATTTATCCGCTCTTTTAGCAATTTTGATACTTCCTTCTTCTGATAGGTTTCCTTCTTCATCTTCCATATTATAATATTCTAATGTATCTCCTGCATTCAAATTGGTTAGATTTGTTTCTACTCGTTTGACACCATCTTTTCCCTCTTCATATTCATATAAAATTCTTGTATCGCAAAGAATCGCTTCATCTTTGACCTCTTCATAATTTAGTCCTAATTCGGATACATAGTTTCTATAAGCTTCATCACCAAGTGAATAAATCGTTAATCCATTCATTTCTGAATAATGTTCTAATGCTTTTTCTGTATATATTTTTTGATTATCAATATGCGCATATGCCATTTGTAAAATTACATATTCTTTGATTCCATCTAAATCTTTAATTTTATTAAAATAGTTTTCTTTTTCTTCTTCTGTCTGATTATTACTATATACTGTTAAATTAATCCTTGACACTTGATATTCTAAAGAAGATAATCCAAATACACTTTCAGCAAAAGCATTCATAGAGATAAACAAGACAATGCTTAGAAATATGGAAAATATAGTTGTTCTATATCTTTTTCTACTTCTTCTAAAATTCTTTCTAGCAATCACGCCTTCTATTCCAAATATTCTTTTTGTTAGTTTATATTCCTTATATTTACGCTTATTCTTTTTTACTTTTATATCTGAACTTTCTCTTATAGCATCAATTGGTGATATTTTCCCTGCTCGATAACTTGGTCTAATTAATGAAATGATAATCATAACAATCGATACAATGATAGCTACTAAAATAGCAATACCAGATATGGTTAAATGTAATTCAAAATTATCAATTAATGGCGTACTTCCTGAATTGATAATTCCATTAACAATTGCTAATACAATTCCAATTGCTACAATGCCTATTACAATTCCTAATGGTATAGAAATGAGTCCTAATATAGCACCTTCAAAAAAGATACTTTTTCTAATTTGTTTTGCTGTTGCTCCTACACTTGCTATCATTCCTAATTCCCTTGTTTTTTCTGTAAGAGATATACTAAAACTATTCTTGATAACAAAGGCAGAAGTCAAAACAATAATACCAATCACAATTGCTATCATGGCTAAAACAAAACTTTCCATTCTATCACTTTTGAAGATTCCCATGTAATACAATAAATCTTGGTTTTCAGAAATATTTGTTTTATCAATTTGTAAATCATTTTTTAAATAATCTTCAAACTCATATACTTCTGTTGGATCTTTTAATATAATAGACATATTTACATTTTTGGTATCATCAATCTTATCTAATTTTGTTATCATGGTATAACCTGGAGCAGAATAACTCTCACTATTTAATCGTTCCATAATACCTACAATTGTAAATGTTTTTTTGGTATTTGCAACAAAGGTTTCTTGTTCTAAATCATCTTCAATCCCACTTTCTTTTCTATCTAATCTATCTTGGTCTGTATAATATGGATTTGACTGATTTAATATATATTCTCCTTTGTATCGATTACCAATATCTAATTCTATGGTATCGCCAACCTTCCAGTTTACTTTTCCATTTTGAATAACATGTTCTGGTATTACAATTTCATTTTCATTTTCTGGTAATCTTCCTTCTACTAAAACAATTCCTCCATTTTGCAAAAGTTTCTCATCATATCCTTCGATATAAGCATAGGGTTTGTTTTCATTTTGAGATTCTTCTAAGTAGGCATATCCGATCTCTTGTGATATTTGTAAATCCTCTATTTTAGCATTATTCTCCAAATATTTTTCATTTTCTTTTGATATATCTTGTACACGAATGTGATAATTTCCATTTGTTTTGATTTCTCTTTCTAGTAAAGATTTTTGAATACTAACTGTAAATGTTGTGATGGCACATATTAAAGCAACAGAAAGAGAAATACCAATAATAGTCACAATTGTTCTCTTCTTATTTAATTTTAAATTTTTGAGTGTTAATGTATTTAAAATTTTCATCCTTCTCTCCCCTTTACTTTATTTTCTCATCACTCATCAACTTTCCATCTTGTATTGTAATAATTCTATCTGCCTCTAGAGCAATATTTTCATCATGGGTAATGACAATTAAGGTTTGATTATATTTCTGATTTGATACTTTTAATAAATCAATAATTTCTCTTGAGGCTTTACTATCCAAATTTCCAGTTGGTTCATCTGCTAACACAATACTTGGATGATTCATCATAGCCCTTCCAATAGAAACTCTTTGTTGTTGTCCTCCTGATAACTCATTTGGTAAGTGATTAATTCTTTTTTCTAATCCAAGAATATATAACAATTCATTCAATCTCTTTTCATCTACTTTTTGCCCATCTAAATCACATGGCAATGTAATATTTTCTTTTACATTTAAGATAGGAATTAAATTATAGAATTGATAGATAAGTCCTACTTGCCTTCTTCTAAAAATTGCTAAATTATCATTATTCAAAGAATAGATATCTGTTCCATTAATATATACTTTTCCACTGGTTGGTTTATCTACACCTCCGATTAGATGTAGTAAGGTGGATTTTCCACTTCCAGAAGCTCCTACAATAGCTACAAATTCTCCCTTATTCACGCTAAAAGATATATTGTCTAATGCAACTACCTCTGTATCTTTTTTACCGTATTTTTTCGTTAGATTTTCTACTTTTAATATCTCCATAAACAATCTCCTTTCTTATGTTTTAAGCAAATATATAAAATGTCACTTTTATTGTTAGTATTATATTACTACATAAAAGTGACTCTAAAATGACTTATTCAATTTTTTATTTATATAATTTAATCATAAATTCTGTCCAAGTATCTTTTTCTTTTTTAGAACTTTTTACACGAATATCTCCATCTTGATTTCTAATAATACTTTTACAAAAGGCAAGTCCAATACCTAAACTACTTTCTTTACTATTTTTTGCTTTATAAAATCTGTCAAAAATATGTCCTAAATCTTCTTTGTCTATCCCTTCTCCATTATCTCTTATTGTAATTTTTGTATACATCGTATTTTCTTCTAGTTGTATGGTTATCATTTTTGCACCATGCTCAATTGCATTTTTCACAATATTATTCATAGCTTCTATTGTCCATTTTTTATCACAATTAATGGTTTCTTCTTTATTGGATACAATTTCTATATCTACATGATTTATCTCACACATGGCTTTAAAATTGTTTTTTACTTCTAAGCATAAATGATATGCATTTTCATTCTTTTTGTCTAAAATCAGTGTTTTTGAGTCTAATTTGGCTATATTTAATACAGTTTTTATGAGCCAATTAATTTTTTCTAGTTCTTTTTGACTACTATCTAAAAATTCTTTTTTCTTTTCTTCTGGTAAATCTGTATATAAAATGTCATTAATCAAATTTAAAGAAGTTAGTGGCGTTTTTAATTGATGAGAAATATCTGCTATCAATTTTTCAAAATCTTTGTTATTTTTTTCTAATAAACTATTTTTTTCTTTTAACATAATGGTCATATCATAAATATCATTTTTTAATTTACTAAAATCACTTTCATCTTGCTCTTTTAAATCTATGATATAATTTCCTTTTAATATTTCTTTACAATACGCATCTAATTTTTTCAACTTTTGATTTTGTTTTCTTATGTAGATTGCATATATTCTGATAATTCCTAAAACACCTATTATGAAAATGAAAGAAAATATAAGTATAGGTTTATATACTATTTTAAAGTTATCGTTTTCCATATCAATATTTTCTTCATTAAATCCATATTTACTTAAAATATTTTCTAACTCTGTATTATCTATATCATCATTTAAAAATATATCCTGTATAATCTCCTCTTCTTGTTCAGGATATTTTTCTACAATTTTAGCAATAACTTGATTGGTATAAATATACATATTCTTCTTATATTCTTTTTGGATATATATAATCACAAATGTAATGCATATAACAATACATATTACAATGGCAGATATAGAAATATACAAGTTTCGTTTTTGTTTTGTATTCATATCTTTTCCTTTACTTTATTTTTAATCAGATATTTTATATCCCAGTCCTCTTACTGTTTTTATAATTTCTGGATGATTGGCATCTTTTTCTATTTTTTCTCTAATCCTTTTGATATATACAGTTAATGTATTATCATTTACAAAATTCTCTTCATTATCCCATATATAGGATAAAATCTGTTCTCTAGTAACTATTCTTCCTTTGTTTTTAAATAACATTCCTAGTATTTTATATTCTAATGCTGTTAATTCTATCTCTTTATCATCTTTTAATACTCTTCCGAATCGTATAATTCATTTCTACATTGTTTATTTTAATTGCTTCTTCTTTCTCTTTTATTTTACTATGTCTTAATACATTTTTGATTCTTGATAATAATTCACCAGCATGAAATGGCTTCGTGATATAGTCCTCTGCTCCTAAATCAAATCCCTTTACAATATCCTTTTCTTCATCTAATGCAGTTAAGAAAATGGTTGGTATTTCTTGGATTTTTTTCATTTTTTCATATAATTCATATCCTGTACCATCTGGCAAATTAATATCTAATAACATCACATCATATAGGTTCTCTTTTATTTCTTCTATTCCTTCTTTAACGGTTCTTGCTGTGCCTATTAAGAACCCTTCTTGTTGTAAATAATATGAAATTGTATTTGCAATATTTTTATCATCCTCAACTAATAATATATTTACCATATGTTTCCTTCTCTTATCTTTTATTTTCATTTATATTATATATATTCTCTATAGATTGTCAAGAAAAACGAGGAGAAGAAAAAAATCTTCAACATAGAAAATTTCTTTTCTTCTCCTCTGGGCAATGATTATTCCGTCACAAAACTTATTACTTTGTTAGGCAAGAGCTGTTTCATTGCTCTTTTCCAGCTGTCCTTAGACAGACTTTCTAACTGGCCTGCTGTGACTTTACACTGACCTGTTTCCAGGTCCAGCGTGAAAGGATATTTCTTGTCACCAGCGGCTACCTCTCCCTTCAAAGAATTGTTTAATACCTGTTTAGCTATGATTTTCATTTTTAGCCCTCCTATTGAGTGTTTACATGCGTCTACATCATTATCTCACCTTTTCTAATTTTTTTCAAGTATCTATTTATCCTCTCTAAAAGTTTCATATGTTTTCCAGTTCTTTTTTTCTTTCTTCTTCATATATTTAAATAACATGATTTAGTTTATTTCTGACAGTTATCTGTCACCTTGGAGGTTTTTATGATTTACAAATATATGAATAAAACTTGTTTTAAACTTTTTTCTAGCATTATTTTAATACTTTGTATTTTTCTTTCTTATGCTTCTTCAGTATTAGCTACTGACGATTCATTATATGTATGGTCTAGTAGTGCAAACACTTTAAATATTTTAGATGATAATATACGCCCCTCTAATACAAATTCTAATAACATAACCAATACTACAAATACTAATACTAATTCCAACTCTAGCTCTAATAATATCACTAATTCTTCTACAGTTACCACATCAAGTGATACTTCTCTATTAACAAATGCAACTAGTGACGTTACTGATAACAATTCCTTGAATTTGGAATCTGCCTCTGCCATTTTAATTGAGCAATCCTCTGGTAGAATTTTATATGCTCATAACATTCATGAGCAATTAAGGCCTGCTTCTGTCACGAAAGTCATGAGTATACTTCTCATTATGGAAGCAATTGATTCTGGAAAAATCTCTCTAACCGATTCTGTTCCTTGTAGTGAAAATGCTGCTTCTATGGGTGGTTCTCAAATATGGTTAGATACAACAGAAACTTTGACTGTTGATGAAATGCTAAAAGCCATTTGTGTTAATTCTGCTAATGATTGTGTAGTGGCTATGGCAGAATACATTGCTGGTTCAGAAGAAGCCTTTGTGCAAATGATGAATGATAAAGCTTATGAATTAGGTATGAGCGATACTACTTTTAAGAATTGTCATGGTTTAGATGAAGATGGTCATGTGACTTCTAGTTATGATATTGCTGTTATGTCTAGAGAGTTGCTGAATAAATATCCCGAAATTAAAAACTATACAACCATTTGGATGGACACTTTACGAGATGGTGAAACGCAACTTTCTAATACAAATAAATTAATCAAAAATTATAACGGTGCAACTGGGTTAAAAACTGGCTCTACTTCTCTTGCTCTATATAACTTATCTGCCAGTGCCACACGTGATGATTTGTCTTTAATTTCTGTTATTATGAAAGCACCTTCTACAAAGGTTAGATTTTCAGAAGCTGAAAAGTTATTAGATTATGGTTTTAATAATTTTTCTTACCAGAGCTTTGGAAAGTCAGGAGATTTGATTCAAACAATTAGTATTGATAAAGGTGTGCGAGCAACCATTCCTGTTGTATTGGAAAATGATACTGGTATTTTGTTAGAAAAAGGTAGTGAAAAAAATATAGAACAAACTGTAACGATTGATGAAAATATTTCTGCCCCTATATCTAGTGGGCAAAAAGTAGGTGAAATCTCTTTTTCCTTAGATGGTGAAGTACTTAGCACTGTTAATTTAGTTTCTCAAGTTTCCGTCAATAAGATAGATATTGCCACCATGAGTACAAAGGTATTTTCTACTTGGTTTAATTTATTAAGATAAAATTATATTATATTCTATCTTGAAATAAACACTCCCTTATATAAATAAAAGGAGTGTTTATTTTATATTTTATTAACTTAATGATTCCATTACCTTTGCTAACATATCTTTATATTTCTCTAATTTTGCTTTTTCTTCGTCAATTTTGCTTTGTGGTGCTTTATTCATAAATCCTGGATTAGACAACATTTTTTCACATCTTGCCACTTCACCTTCTAGTCTTTTCTTTTCTTCTTGTAATCTTTTTCTTTCTTGTTCCATATCTACTAATCCTTCAAATGGCATATATAGTTCTATTCCATCTTGTACAATGCTAATGGCATCATCTTTAATTCCTGCTTTATCTTTTTGAATGGTTATATTACTTCCAAATCCTAATTTTAATAAGAATTCTTTTGCTTCCTCTATTTCTTTTTCATATTTTTCAGTTACAAAAATCAATTCTGCTTTTTTTGATGGATGTACATTCATATTTGCTCTTGTATTTCTGATTTCAGTAATAATTGTTTTTAGTCTTTCAACAAACTCTTCTTCCTCTTTAAATGCATTCTCATTTTTTGCATAAGGCCATTTTGATACCATTAATTCTTTATCATTATATTTTACTAAATTTCTATAAATTTCTGTTGTCACAAATGGCATAAATGGATGTAATAGTTTCATTGAAATACCAAATACATAATCTAATACATAGCAAACTTTTACTTTTTCTTTGTAATCATCACTATATAGTCTTGGTTTTACCATTTCAATATACCAATCACAGAATTCATTCCAAATAAAGTTATATACTTTATCTAAAGCAACACCTAAGTCATAATTTTCCATATTATTGGTTACTTCTGTGATTAAGGTTTCTAGTTTATTGATAATCCATTTATCCTCTAAATGTAATAATTCTTTTTTGTATTTACCTGTTTCTTTGTCAAATACTTCTGTATGGAATGTAATAATGTCTTCATCTTTTACATCATTGTTTCTAATAAATTTTGTTGCATTCCATATTTTATTTGCAAAGTTTGATGCTTGCTCTAATTTTTCTGGCATGTATCGAATGTCATTTCCCATTGTGGTTCCTGATATGACAGCAAATCTTAAACTATCTGCTCCATACTCATCAATAATTTCAATTGGATCTATACCATTTCCTAAAGTTTTAGACATTTTTCTTCCTTGACTATCACGAACCATTCCATGGATTAAAATATCTTTAAATGGTGCCTGACCAGTAAATTCTAATCCTTGTGACATCATTCTAGATACCCAGAAAGTAATAATATCAAATCCTGTAACCAGTACATTTGTTGGATAGAATGTTTTATAATCTTCTGTTTCTGTGTTTGGCCAACCTAATGTTGAAAATGGCCATAATGCTGAACTAAACCATGTATCCAATGTATCTTCATCTTGATGTAATTTTGTACTTCCACATTTTTCACATTTTTCTGGCGCTGTTTTGGCAACATTGATATGTCCACATTCTTCACAATAATATGCTGGTATTTGATGTCCCCACCATAATTGTCTTGATATACACCAATCTTGTATATTATCTAGCCAATTAAAATATTGTTTTTCATATTTTTTAGGGACAAATCTAGCTTCATTATTTCTAACAGAGTCTGCTGCTCTTTTTGCTAATTCTTTCATAGAAACAAACCATTGCTCAGATATTTTTGGCTCTATCGTCGTTTTACATCTTTCACATTTTGCTACATTATGCGTATAATCTTCTGTTTTTACTAATGCTCCAATTTCTTCTAGCTTTTTCACAATTGCTTTTCTAGCCTCTAATAAGTCCATTCCTTTATATTCTGGAACTAAATCACCCATTTTATAATCTTCATCAAATACTTCTACAATCTCTAGGTTATGTCTTAAACCTGCTTGATAGTCATTCATATCATGAGCTGGTGTAATTTTAACACATCCTGTTCCAAATTCTTTATCAACAAATTCATCCGCAATGATTGGAATTTCCTTATTCATAATTGGTAAAATACATGTTTTTCCAACTAAATCTTTGTATCTTTCATCCTTTGGATGAACGGCAACTGCTGTATCTCCTAACATGGTTTCAGGTCTTGTTGTTGCAACTACAATATATCTATCTTTTTCACCTGTTATTTGATAACGGATATGCCATAAATGAGAAGCTTCTTCTTTATATTCTACTTCTGCATCTGATATAGATGTTTTACAACTTGGGCAATAGTTAATCATTCTTTTTCCTTTATAGATTAACCCTTTGTTATATAAATCAACAAATTGCTCTAAAACTGCATCTGATAATCCTTCATCCATTGTAAAACGTTTTCTATCCCAATCACAAGAACAACCTAATTTCTTTTGTTGCATTTCAATGGTTCCACCATAGATTCTTGTCCATTCCCATGCTTCCTCTAGGAATTTTTCTCTACCTAATTCTTGCTTTGTTTTTCCTTCATTTCTTAATTTTTCAACAACCTTCATTTCTGTTGAAATAGCCGCATGGTCTGTTCCTGGAAGCCATAAGGTATTATATCCTTGCATTCTTTTAAAACGGATTAAAATATCTTGTATGGTATCATCTAAAGCATGACCCATGTGTAGTTTTCCAGTTACATTTGGAGGTGGCATCATAATGCAATAACTTTCTTTGGTTTTATCCATACTAGGTTTAAAATATCCTTTTTCCTCCCATTCTTGATATAGTTTTTCTTCAAAATCTTTTGGATTGTACTTATTTTGCATATTCATCTTCCTCCTTTTTTGAATATTGAGAACATTTAAAACTGTTCAACTTTATTCTTTTTAATATTTCTTCTTTATGTTCTATTAAAAATTTTTGTGTTTCTTCTGCAATGACTACTGTTTTCATATTTATTTCTGTTTTTTCTTGTTCGATTTTTTCCATTTTTGTTCTTCTCAAAGCTTCTATATCTAAGTTCAGATATGTTTCAAACTCTTCTTCTGTTAAATTACTAAGTCCATTTCTTTGAAGTGGTTTAAAAATCAATTCTTCTATGGGACTTAGTTTATATTTTCCATATAGTTCAACAAATTTTTTCTTTTTGCTACTTTCTGCTTCATCTCCCATTTTTATTTCCTCCATTTAAATAAAATATCAAAAAAGCCCTTATGTATAAAAACATAAGGGCGAATGATATTCACGGTACCACCTTACTTATATAATAATTTGCTTATCTATTCGTTCTTTCTTCGAAAATCTATTATATTATAATGCAAATATTTATATATCTCCTTAGCCTATAACGTGGCTTAAACGGATATTCTTACTGTTATTTCAGAATATCAACAAAAAAGCTACCTTCCATTTATCCTAATTTAAGAAGCTTTCAGCCTATGACTTCTATTCTCTAAAAATCCGTATAAATGTACTCCTCTTTTTTATTGTCTTTTTCTATTATGTCAATATTATTACACATTTTTTTAGATTTTACAAGTGTTTTTTGAATTTTAATTCAAAACCTTTTAAATTTTTCAATTTTATAAGCAATCCAAATATTAAATATTATTTTATTTTTTCTACTTGGAAGTTATCTGGTAATTCTACAACAGGACGAACACCACAACATCCATTTGCATAGTCAATTCCATACCAATCATTTACTACATATACAGCGTTATTAGAATCATGTGGAGAAGCTAGTATATAGTTCCATATATTTTCATTATTATATCCATATTCTTCTAAACTTGCTAACTGGAATAACCCTTTTGCTCCATCATCAGCATTTAATGTACTTGTTGAACGTAAATCACTTTCTCCTCTTGCAGTATTTAATTCTGCTAACGTTAAATTATATACCTTTGTAGCTCCACCTTTTAAAAAGGCTGTTTCTTCCAACTCACCTTCTGTTTGCCCATTTATATTTATATAATAGCCTTCATTATCATTTGGATATTCATCTTGATTAAGCTCTCTACTAAATCTTATTTTTGCAAAATTATAATATAAACCTGCTGCTACATACATATTTTTATTATTGTTGTTATTGTTAGAAGAAGACCAAAATAAATCTGCATATGCATTTCTTTGACTTTCATTTCCTGCCCAGTTTCCATATACTCCATTATACTCTTTATTTTCTATTGTTTGTTGCTCATAATATAATTGTGCTGGTATTCCTGTAGATATTAGTTTTAATCCTGTATATGTTCCATCACCATTATTGGTTCCTGTTTCTAATACTCTCCATCCAGTTTCACTTGTAAATTCATTTCCTGTATATATATCTGTATAAGTTACATCATATTTTACATAGTCCCCTATTTTCAAAATAACTGGTTCTCTTGTTAATGTACCATCATAAATTTCCTTTATAGGAATTTCATAACCATTTTCTGTTATTAATACTTTATCTAATAAATCCCCATTACCTTCTAAAGTTCCGTAATTTTCTAATATTTCTTGTAACTCCTTCTCTGTTATTTGAGAACTCATCTTCTCTGATTGTTTTTCAGTTATATCTATTTTTGCTTGTTCTTTAATTTCTGCAATTTCAGTTTGTTCTTTTGCTCTTCCCGCTTGTGACAATATACCATTATCTCCTACTAAAGTCGCAATACTTACTCCTGCTAAAATTAATAACACGATGATTGTAATAACCAATGCAATTAATGTAATCCCTTTGTTTCTTTTTAACTCTTTTGTTTTCATCTTTTCCTCCTTATATTTTCTTTTTGTACATTACTATAAGAAAATATAAATTTCTAGAAACATTGAAAATAAAGAGTTTTATTGATTTTGTTTTAAATCACAAATATAGTTTCTATATTAGTTAAATTAGAAAGTCTTTTCAAGAATCTTCTGATAAACTAACCTTTTAAGAAAAACATTTTCGTAAAAAATTTCCTAGAGTAATGTACTCTAAGAAATTTTAAATTGTTTATTTATTTTATTGTGCTGCTCTTCTATATAATTCAATGAAATCTTCCTTTGTAACCTCTCTTGGATTTCCTGGTTTACATGGATCATTCATTGCTTTTTCAGCAAGCATTTCAAAATCTTCTTCTTTTGCTCCATAATCTGTAATTTTTGTGTTAATTCCTACTGTTTTACTTAATTCTGAAATCATCCATACGAATGTATTAATAACATCTTGGTCATTTAAATGCTCTGCATCTGGTCTTCCGATATTCATTAAGATTTCTCTAAATCTTTGTGCAGTTGCTGGATCTTCTCCATTAAATCTCATAACTGTTGGTAATAACATAGCATTGGCAATTCCATGTGGTGTATCATATACGGCTCCTAATTGATGTGCCATTGAATGAACAATTCCAAGTCCTACATTTGAGAATCCCATTCCAGCAATATATTGTGCCATTCCCATCATTTCAACAGCTTTTTCATCTTTCTCATTAACTGCTGCTGGTAAATATTTGAATATCATTTTAATAGCCTTCATATGAAACATATCTGACATTTCATTATGTGCTTTTGTAATATATCCTTCTACTGCATGTGTTAATGCATCCATTCCTGTTGCTGCTGCTAAACTTTTTGGCATTGATGCCATTAATTCTGAATCAATGATTGCTAATATTGGAATATCGTTAGGGTCTACACATACCATTTTCACTTCTGCATCTTCATCTGTAATAACATAATTGATAGTAACCTCTGCGGCTGTTCCTGCTGTTGTAGGTAAAGCAATAACAGGCATTCCTCTATTTACTGTGTCAGATGCTCCATTTAAAGATTTGATATCTGCTCTATCTGGGTTTGTCATAACGATTGAAATTCCTTTTGCTGTATCAATACTTGAACCTCCACCAACAGCTACAATTAGATTTGCTTCTGATTTTTTACAAGCTTCAACACCGTCTGTTACATTTTTTATTGTTGGATTTGGTTTTATTTCATCATATAAATCATAAGGAACTTTTGCTTTTTTTAATACTTCCTCAACTTTGGCTGTTACTCCAGCCTCTACTAAAGATTTATCACTTACTAAAAATACTTTTTTAAATCCTCTTTTTTGGATTTCTCCTGCAAGCTCTTCTCTTGCTCCTTTTCCAAAATATGATGTTTCATTTAAAACAAATTTTACTGACATTTTTTAATTCCTCCTTAATCATATTATTTTTTAATAAAAATTATATTTTATTAATTTTTATCCTTCTTGAAAATCTGATGGTATTTCAAATACACTATTATTTACATCATAAGATACATCTACACTAATTAATTCAGACTTATCTCCCATAATTGTTCTAATGTATTTTAAACGATTACCATCAAAATAAAATCTGGTATTGGTATTTTCCTCTGAAATTTCTTCATCTGTATTCATTAAAAAGTCTGATACCCCTTTATATTCTTCATAGCGATAATTTTTACCATTTACTTCTTCTTGTCCTTTTTCTGGGTCTTGGCTTTGGATAATTTCGTTTAGCTCATTTGCTAATTCTCCAAGCCCTGTTACATTATTTTGATACGTATAATATCTTTTTGTACTATACATTAATAAATACGTATTACCATCTTTTATAATATTGGTTGTATGTTTTCCATCACTATATGTGTCAATATTTGCTACATCACCTTGTCTTGAAACTGTATATTTATTATTATCATTTAATTGAAGGGTTATACTATATGTTTCATTTTCCATCATTCTTTCATACATATTTGCTAATCTATTCTCATTTGCACTCTCTGTTTGATTTCTTGTTATGACATACACGATAAGAGTTACTATGATGATTGCTAGTATAACACAAATTGAAATAATGAATATTTTTTGCTTCTTTTCCATTTTTTCCTCCATTCTTTTGTTGAATCTATTAATTTTTTCATATACATTATACCCAAATTATACCAATAATATTTTGTTATCTCAATAAAAAGAATTAAAATGTAATATAAATGTAATAAAAAGAAAAAGAGACCTCAAATAATATAACTTTATATAGTTTATTATTTGAAGTCTATCATTTTTTATTAATTTTCATGATTTAGGGATTTTGAATCCGTTCCCTAAATCCCCAATTTAATCTCCTAAACAAATTCCAATATCTCTTGCTGTTTTTACTAAATCGTTATCCATCGTTACATATCTTACATTACTTTCTGCTGTACCACCTTGAACTGCTCCAATCTCTTTGTTTTCTCCTACAACAATTTCTAATGGTACACAGTCCAATTTTCCGTTTTTGATAACTGTTAAAACACCAAATTTCCCTTCCATTGCCAATTCCATTGCTTTTGCACCATATTTTGTAGATAATACTCTATCATATGCTGTTGGTGTTCCTCCTCTTTGCATATATCCTAAAATCGTACATCTTGATTCTAGTCCTGTTAATTCTTGAAGTTCTTTAGCTACTCTATTTCCTTCACCACCAAATTTAACACTGATTCCTGCTTTATTATCAATTCCTTCTGCTGAATGAGTTGTCTGTTCTGCATCTTTTGGATGTGCCCCTTCTGAAACAACTACAACACTAAATCTCTTTCCTTGTTCTTTTCTTTTATTAATTGCTTCTGCTGCTTTATGAATGTCATATGGTATTTCTGGAATTAGTGCAACATCTGCTCCTCCTGAAATAGCTGATTCCAAAGCAATCCAACCTGCAAATCTTCCCATAACTTCCAATACCATGATTCTATCATGTGTTTCTGCAGTTGTATGTAATCTATCAATAGCTTCAGTTGCTACATGAACAGCTGTATTATATCCAAATGTAATATCTGTACATGCAACATCATTGTCAATTGTTTTTGGCACTCCAATTGTATTAATTCCTTTTAAGAATAAGTCTCTTGCTGATTTTTGTGTACTATCTCCTCCTAATGTGAATACACAATCAAATCCTGCCTCTTTTACATTTTTCACACATTGATCTGATAAGTCCTCATATGTCACTGTTCCATCTTCATGTTCTACTTTATAATGGAAAACAATAGCATTTGTTGAAGAACCAATAATTGAACCACCTTTTGGTAAGATTCCTGAAGCGATTTCATTTCCATCTAATCTAACATAATTATTTTTCACAAGGCCTCTGTATCCATCAATATAACCGTAACATTCAATTCCATTTGTTTCACATGTTTTTTTAATTGCTCTGATTACTGCATTAAATCCTGATACATCTCCACCATTTGCTAGTATTGCTACTTTTTTTAACATAAAAATCCTCCCTTTCTCTCATTTATGTCCATATACTATTATATCAATAATATTTTAAATTACAAGTTTTTGGAAGGATTTTTTTGATTTATTATAAATTTTATAAGATTGCATCTTAATTATCTATATATTCTTATTGCGTCTAAATAAAATATCATTTCTCCTGTTGATTTTTGTCTAGTCTGTAATTCTATTGATTTAGTATTACTTTTGATTTCTGTGCTTAATGTTGATTGATACTCTGACTTATTATTTATATCTTCTTCTGTAGCTGAAAAATCCATATAAAATAAGTTTGTAATTACCATACTCTCATCATACTGACGTACCCAAATCATAGTTGTTTCTTGATTGCTTCTAGATATAACATCAATTTTACTTCCAAGACAATTACTTATTAATGCTGTGGGTTTGTTACTATTATCTGTTACCTGTACATATTTTGCTTTACCATTACTATAATTTTCATTTGTATCCTCTTGCCAATCTCCTGTATATTGGAATCCTTCAAAATCTTCTTCATATGTTACAACATCACCTTGAATAATCTTTATTTCTTTATAGCGTTCTTCTCCATCTATATTAACTTTACAATAAAAGGTTTCATCTCCTTGCATGAAATTTGTTAATGCATATCTAAATGTAGCATTACTTATATCTCCTACTATTTCTAAGTTTCCACTTTTTCCTGCTACACTTCCACTTGTTACATATTCTCCTTCTTTACTAGCAGATATCCCTTTTATTTCATAACTTGTAAACCCTGGTTTTTCTATTGCAATATCACCTTCTGTGATAATTTTATTGAAATTTACATCATCTAAACTACTGGTTATTGTATAACTTGTTTTTGTTAATCCATCTGAAAATGAAATATCTTTACTTCCGATTACTACATGTCCTGTTTCTTTTATTTTTGTTCTTTCTTCTCCTGTTATTAAATCTTCTTCTTCTAAATCATCTAATAACTCTTCTAATGTTTGTGCTGTATTTTCTCCTACATAATTATCTGTTTGTTTCTCTGTTTTCCATAAATTTTTTCTTTCTTCTACACTTGCTGCTCTTGTTTCTACATCTGCATCACTTGCTCTTGTTAGGATTCCATTTTCTCCCGTTAAGGTTGCAATACTTACTCCCGCTAAAATTAATAAAACAATAATTGTAATTACTAATGCAATTAATGTAATTCCTTTGTTTTCTTTTGTTTTCATCTATTTTCCCCCTCTATACATTCTTAAATTGAGATACTCTAAGAAGCTATGAAAATGCACAAAAGTTGAAATAGAGGTATTTTTTCTAGTTATTATTTTATAAACTCTTGATTAATTTTTATTGCTTTATTTTTAGAGAATATGCTTTTTCTATTGACATTACAGATATCTATTGATATCATTTTTATGAAAAAATTTCTTAGAGTATCTCACTCTAAGAAATTTTTCATTTTTTATATAATATAAATAAAATAATCTAAACAATCGCAAAAGTTAATTCACCTTTTACAGCTACTTTACCATCAACAGTTGCTAATGCTTCTCCTATTCCAATAGGACCTTTTTTCTTGATAATCTTTACTTCTAATTTTAATCTATCTCCAGGAACTACTTGTCTTTTAAATCTTAACTTATCAATTCCTCCAAAAAGTGCATTTCTTCCTTTATTTTCTTCCATAGAAAGAATGGCTACTGCACCAGTTTGTGCTAAAGATTCTACAATTAAGACACCTGGCATAATTGGATTTTCAGGAAAATGTCCTTTGAAATAGTATTCATCTTCACTAACATTTTTGTAAGCTACTGCACTTTCTCCTGGTATATATTCTTCCACCTCGTCAATCATTAAAAATGGTTCTCTTTGTGGTATAATATCTTTAATTTGTTCTTTATTTAACATTTTATTTTCCTTTCTTTTCATCATTATTTTTACATATCAAGATTTACATAAAAATGTCTCAAACAGAAACGTCCCAAATTGGACATTATTTAATTTTAAATAATGGTGTACCATATTCTACAACATCTTCATTTTTTACACAAATTTCTACAACTTCGCCATCAAATTCTGATTCAATTTCATTCATTAATTTCATAGCTTCTACAATACATACAACTTGCCCTTTTGAGATTTTATCTCCTACTTTTACATATGGATCTTTATCTGGTGCTGAACTTGCATAAAAAGTTCCTACCATTGGTGATTTAATCACTTTATAGTTTTCTTCTTTTTTATTTTCCTTATCTTCTACAGCAACAATTCCCTTTTCTTCTTGTGGTTTTACAACAGGAACAGAAATTGGTGCACCTGCTTCTATCACATGTGGCTCTACAATAACTTCTCTTTTTTCACTTTTTTTCATACTAATTTTTACACCATCTGGAAATTCAATTTCTAATTCCTCTAATTTAGAATTTCCCATGTCATCCATTAATTTTTTAATATCTTTATATTCCATATTTCTACCTCCTAGACCAATATATATCTACTGGTATTTTAACATTTTATTTCTTCTTTTTCAATAATAGAATAAATATCAGTATCTTTTTCTTTCTATACACTGATATTTATTCATTTATAAATATTATCCTTCATATTTCTTTAATAAAATACTACTATTATGTCCTCCAAATCCTAATGAATTAGAAATAGCATATTTTATTTCTACATTTCTTCCTTCATTTGGAACGACATCTAAATCACATTCTTCATCAGGAACTTTATAATTAATTGTTGCAGGTACAAATCCCTCTTCAATTGCTTTTGCACATACAATGGCTTCCACGCCACCTGCTGCTCCTAATAAATGTCCTGTATGTCCTTTTGTTGAACTTACCATTACTTTTCTAGCATTTTCTTCCCCTAAAGCTGTTTTGATTGCTTGTGTCTCATATGAATCATTCAAATGTGTTGATGTACCATGTGCATTGATATATGTAATTTCTTCTGGATTTACATGTGCTTCCTCCATAGCAATTTTCATAGCTCTTGCACCGCCTTCTCCTCCTGGAGCAGGTGATGTAATATGATATGCATCAGATGTTGCACCATATCCAACCATTTCTGCATAAATTTTAGCCCCTCTTTTTTTCGCATGTTCTAATTCTTCTAAGACAATAACACCAGCACCTTCTCCCATAACGAATCCGCTTCTTTCTTTGTCAAATGGAATACTTGCTCTTGTTTTATCCTCTGCTTTTGATAATGCTTTAATATTGGTAAATCCTGCTATACCAAGTGGTGTAATTCCTGCTTCTGTTCCTCCTGCTAATACAACATCTTGATATCCATGTTTTATCATTCTAAAACTTTCTCCAATACTATGTGTACCTGAAGCACAAGCTGTTACCATAGCAATAGATTCTCCTTTTGCACCAATATCAATTGCTACATTTCCTGTTGCCATATTAGGAATTCCCATTGGAATATACATTGGAGAAACTCTATCTGGTCCTTTTGTCATATATTTTTCATGTTCTTCTTCTGTTGTTCCAATTCCACCAATTCCAGAACCAATGATAATTCCTACTCTTTCCATATTTTCTGTTTCTTTATCTAATCCACTATCTTTCCAAGCTTCTCTAGCTGCTACCATTGCATATTGAGAAAATCTATCTAATCTTTTTGCTTCTCTTCTATCAAAATAATCTTCTGCATTAAAGTCTTTTACTTCTGCTGCTAGTTTTACTTTAAAATTTGAGATATCAAATCTTGTAATCTCATCAATTCCACATTTTCCTTCTTTAATTCCATTCCAAAAGTCATTTGTATTATTTCCTATTGGAGTTAATGCTCCTAATCCTGTAATAACAACTCTTCTTTCCATTTTCCTCTTCCTTTCTACATTACCATTCCACCATCTATATTAATTACTTGACCAGTTATATATGCACTCTCATCTGATCCCAAGAAATAGATTAAATTTGCCACTTCTTTTGCTGTTCCCATTCTTTTTAATGGTATTTGATTGTGTATATTCTCTTTTATTTCATCAGATAAAACAGCTGTCATATCTGTTTCTATAAATCCTGGTGCTACTGCATTTGATCTTATATTTCTTGATGCTAATTCTTTTGCTATACTTTTTGTAAATCCGATAATACCTGCTTTTGATGCTGCATAATTACATTGTCCAGCATTTCCTGCAACACCAACAACTGATGATAAATTAATGATACTACCTTTTCTTTTTTTCATCATATATTTTGTAACTGCTTTTGTCACAATATATGTTCCTTTTAAATTAATTTCAATTACTTTATCAAATTCTTCCTCACTCATTCTCATTAGTAAATTATCTCTTGTAATTCCCGCATTATTGACTAATACATCTATTGCTCCAAATCCCTCAATTGCTTTTTTTACCAATTCTTCAATTGCAGTTTTATCTGTTACATCTGCTTGCATAATCAATGCCTTTACACCTTTACCTTCAAATTCAGACTTTAATGCTTCTACATCCGTGTTACTTGAAACATAATTAATAACAACATTATATCCATTTTCTGCAAATTTCAAAGCTACTTCTTTTCCAATTCCTCTTGAACCACCTGTCACAAATACAGTTTTATTTTCCTCCATTTTCCTTCTTCCTTTCTTTTTTATGATTTGATTATATATTTATGTACATATTATATATGTTCTTCTAAATATGCTTCTAAACTTTCTACAGTATTTATATTAAATGTATTTGCCTCTTTATTTTCCTTTTTCACAAATCCTGTTAATGTTCTTCCTGGTCCAATTTCTACATATTCCTCTACATTTTCTTGCTCCATTAATTTGATTGCTTTATCAAATCTTACAGGACTTATGATATGATTTGCTAAGATTTCCTTTATATTGTCATTTTCCGTATAATATGTACCATCAATATTTTTAATAACTTTTACTTTATTTTTTATCTGGAAATCGACCTTTTCTAACTCTTTAGCATAAGCTTCTTTTGCTTTTTCTAATTTTCTTGTGTGAAATGGTCCACTTGTATTTAATTTTAGAACTCTTTTTGCTCCTGCTTCCTTTAATTTTTCCATAGCTTCATTGATTGCTTCTTCTTCTCCAGATACAACCGTTTGCACACTACAATTATAGTTTGCAACCACAATAAATTTACCTGTTTGCTCTATTTCTTTGCAAACTTCTTCTATTTTTTGTGAATCTAATCCTATAACTGCTGCCATAGAAAATTTTTCATCAGGTAAAAGATTTCCCATATAGTATCCTCTTTTTTGAATTAATTGAATTCCATCCTCAAAACTAATAATCCCTGCATAAATCAATGCTCCATATTCACCTAAGCTTAGACCTGTTGCAATATCTGCTTCAATTCCCTTTGCTTTTAACACCTCTAATATTGCTAAGCTTGTTGTTAATATAGCGATTTGTGTATTTTCTGTCTTATTTAAATCCTCTTCTGGTCCTTCAAAACAAAGTTTTCTCACATCTATTCCAGATATTTTTGAAGCCTCATCATATATTTTCTTAGCCTCATCATATTTTTCATAGATATCTTTTCCCATTCCTACTATTTGTGCTCCTTGTCCTGGAAATAAAAACGCTCTTTTCATCTTTTTCTTCTCCTTTTTATAAATTATATTTATATTTCTATTACTATACTACCAGTATTTAATCCTCCACCATATCCCAATAAAATTACTTTATCTCCTTTTTGTAAAAGATTATCCTTTTGCATATCATATAAAGCAATCGGTATACTGGCACAAAATGTATTTCCTCTTTCTTGTATATCCGCATACATTTTTTCCTTTTTTATATGTAATCTTGAGGATATCGCTTTCATTATTTTTAAATTGGACTGATGTGGAATGATATATTTTATATCTTCTAATGTTAAATTTGCTGTATTTAATAATTTTTTTATATTATCCACCGTTTTTGTAACTGCATATTTATATACTTCTTTTCCATTCATATATAATCTTTTTCCATAACGATAAGTTAATATATCATTCTGTTTTCCATCTGCTTCTATATTGGACATATATATTTTTTTGTCATTTGTATCACTATCTTTTCCTATTAATGTTGCTCCTGCTCCATCTGATAATACAATTGCTGTTCCTATATCCTCTTTATCGATTATATCTGATAATTTATCTACGCCAATAATCAAAGCTTTTTCTATCTTTCCAGAGTCAATATATAGTTTTGCAATATCAAATGCATTAATATAGCCACTACATCCAGATAATATATCTAAGCATATACAAGGATGTAATGCTAAATTTTTTTGAATATAATTTGCAATTCCTGGCATTAGTATATTTGTACTAGTTGTCGCTACTATAATGAGTCCTATATTTTGTTTTTCTTCTGCAGTACAAAAAAGATTTTCAACTGCTTTTAATGCCATATCTTCTATTGTTTCATTTACTGCATAATATCTATTTTGTATTCCTGTTCTTTTTTCTATATAACCATTTTCCAAGCCCAATGCAGATTCTAGCTCATTATTTTTTATTTCTTTTTCAGGAAGATATGCACTATTTGCCAATATTTTTATATTATTCACCTTATCCCTCTTTCTAGTTTTATATAAATTTATGCCATATATATTTATATACTATTTTTTATTTTTTTTCTATTAGTATGACTGGTCAAAAATAGAGAATACTTACTTTTCAAGTAAATATTCTCTAAATTGTTTACTTTATTTTATTGTGCATTTTCCTCCACATTATCTGATGGTGTTTCCTCCGTATTGGGTTCCACCTCATCAGTTTGATTATCTTGATTTACAGTTTCATTATTTACTTGGTTATTATCTTCTATGGTTGTATTTACTTCATTCGTTGATGTGTTTGCCGTTGTATTTGAATTATCTTCATTTTGGGTATTTGTCGTAGGTTGTACTCCTAATCTATCTAAATACTCTTCAACATCATATGTTCTGTTATTGGCAATCATCACATAGCTCTTTTCTCCACCATTTATTGTCATATATATATCATCTACAAAGGCTTTAAAGCTTTGTTCTCCAGAAGCATTGATTAAGGTATATCTTTCATTTAAACAAGCTACAATAACATCATAATCTGGTATTACCAATAAATTAATTGCCTCTCTATTATTATTTGCTATATATCCAAAACTATCATATTCAAAAGCCACAACCTGATTTCCATTCTTATCAAATAATCCCCATTTTTTATTTCTTTGAACTGGTATTAGATTTCCTACCAATATATATCCTGTTTTTAAATCATTTTCTTCAAACTTAGATATATCTACACCTATTTGATCATTTTCTGCATAGATAACATTATTTCCTTCTAAATCTATAACACCATACTTATCATTTCTTTCTACAATATATAATCCTGCATCATAATCCATTAATCTGATACTGTCATAAGAAATATCTACTTTTGTTTCTTTGTTTGTACCAATAATTCCATATTTACTATTGCTACATACTATAAAATCTCCTGTTGCTTCTTGATATGTTATATCATCATATTTACACTCTAAAATTTCTGTACCATCTTGTGGATCGATAACTCCCAAATACTTATCATTTGTTACAACAAGCATACCTTTTGCAACTGCTTTACGATTTTCAAATTTTTCACTAATTGCTGTATATCCATAATTTAAAATGGTACTATTATATCTACTAATTAAATATGGCATTGTATAAATAGATATGGTATTATTATTTTGATTATAATTAAAGGTTACATTAAATACCTTTTGCAATCCATCAGTGGTAATATATAATTCTCCATTAATTGCTTTTACAGGATTATCCATGTATACATATGTATAATTGCTACTTTTATTCTCTAAATTTAATTTATATATTTTATTAGAATTTAATGTAAGATTGGCTACCTCACCTTCACATTCTACATAGCATTTACTAGAATCCTCTGATTTATTTGTATATTCACCATTATATGAATTATAATTTAAATAAGAAGCTATTTTTCTTACAGGCACATATATTGTTCCATCAGATTCAAATTGTAATAAATTAACTACCTCTGCATTCTGACTACCATTTATCATAACCTTCAAATTTGTACTTTCTAAATACATCATATATGCAAATATTCCTATAATTACAATGACAACCATAATGATTGCTATAATAATAATCTTCATGACTTTTTTGGTATTATTGACTTCTTTATTCGAATAATTTTCATCTAATAAGTTCATTTGTATCCCTCCTATTTCAAATAACCATATTTATGGTAAAAATCATTTCTAAAGTTTTGTAAATTATCTCTCTCTATTTCTATTCTAACCTTTTCCATTAAATTAGTCAAGAATCTTAAATTATGTATTGATAATAATCTTACCCCGAGAATTTCATTTGTTTTAATTAAATGTCTAATATATGCTCTTGAATAATTTTGACAGGTATAGCAATCACACTCTGCGTCTAATGGTCCCCAATCCCTTTCATAAGTAGCATTTCTGACAACTACTTTTCCAGTAGAAGTTAATGCAGTTCCATTTCTAGCAATTCTTGTTGGTAATACACAATCACACATATCAATTCCTGCAATTGCTGCTTCTATTAAATAATCTGGTGTTCCTACTCCCATTAAATATCTTGGTTTATCTTTTGGCATTAATGGTGTGGTAAATCGAAGCATTTTTAAAAATTCCTCTTTTGGCTCTCCTACACTAATTCCTCCAATAGCATATCCTGGCAAATCTAATGCAATTAAATCTTTTGCACTTTGCTCTCTTAAATCCTCATAAAATCCTCCTTGAATAATTCCAAAAAGTGCTTGATTTTCTGTTTTATGTGCTTCTTTACATCTTTTTGCCCATCTAGTTGTTCTTTCCATAGATTGCTTTGTATATTCATAACTTGCTGGGTATTCTACACATTCATCAAATGCCATAATAATATCTGCACCTAAATCCTCTTCTGTTTTCATAACACTCTCAGGAGAAAAGAAATGTTTACTTCCATCTAAATGTGATTTAAATTCCACTCCCTCTTCTGAAATGGTTCTTAAATCTCCTAAACTAAATACCTGAAAACCTCCACTATCTGTAAGAATTGGCCTATCCCATTTCATAAACTTGTGAAGTCCTCCTGCTTCTTTTACAATATCTTGTCCTGGTCTTAGATATAAGTGATAGGTATTGGATAAGATAATTTGTGCTCCTACCATTTCTTTTAATTCTTCTGGTGTCATAGATTTTACAGTGGCTTGTGTTCCTACTGGCATAAATACTGGTGTTTGTATATCACCATGTGGTGTATGAATCACACCTCTTCTTGCTCCTGTAGTTTTATCTTCATGTAATAATTCATATGTTACTGCTGGTTTCATGTTTCCTCCATTTCTTTTTTATATATTTTCTTTTTTATTCTTATAATATTTTGCAAATTTGATAGATTATTTTCTAATTATATATCTCTATTGGTTATTACTATTTAATAATTTCTCAATTAAACTCATTGTATTGTTTTCATGATCTGTTCTCATATCTTCTCTTTCACCGGCTATTGTAATTTTATTTTCATAATTACTTTCTGCAAATATTGGTGTTAAAAAAGCTAATAACAAAATAACTGCTAATATTTTTAATTTTAATGTATTTTTACTATCTGTTACATAACTATATATTGAAAATATAATAAAAATTAATGTTATGACAAGATTTACAATCAGTAGTTTTGTTTCAGAATGAGAAACGCTTCCTGTATCACTAGGTTCTAAAGGCCCACCATTATCTACAACTGTTTTATCATTAATCGTAAATCCTACTTGTATTCCTCCAGTCAGCATGATGATTACTAGGATAAGAATACAAATTATTATAATTGTATAATATACTTTATTATTTTCTAAAATTTTTTTCATTTTCAAATTTCCCCTTTATTATTTCATAGTTCTCTACGACAAATTTCATTTTCTAATAGCTTATCGTTTTTTATTTATTGTTCCTGCTCCCAATCATATTTTTTCTTTTCTTTACTCATTGTTCTATTATTTTCTTCCAAAGTATTTAATTTATTTGGAGTTGGTGTAAATTCTAATAATCTCCTATATGCTTTCGGTCTACTTTCTCCCTCTGTTTGTTCTTCGGTCTTATATGCCAGAATTTTATCGAAAGATACTTTATTTGTTAACCCTTCTAACTGATATGATGCATTTAATAATCTTTTGGCTGTATTTGTTCTTAAATATTTAGGATTTAAGTCTGTAATCAAAATCCCTGTATTATAATCTAGTCTTACCCTATCTAGAGCATCTGCATCTTTCAATATCCTCATTAATTTTTTCGTATATTCCAAATTTTCTTCACTTATGTGATATTTTTCACATATTTGGTCCATTGCCTCATCTTTACCTTCATGTGCCTCCACAACTGCTCTTAATATATTTTTATCTTCTTCAGTATAAGGTTGTCCATTTAAATATTTCACATCCATTTTTCTTAATTTTCTTGCACTTCTTTTCGCATGTGGACCTATATTAAATGTCATTTTTCCTACTTTTCTACCGATATCATGTTCATATGCTGCCATTAATAATATATCTTTTGTTCGATGATCTGTATCACCTTCTAAAATTCCTTCATTTCTTGCAATCATCATAGAAAGCATTGCCACTCTATCATTATGATGAATACCATGTATTCCTCTTTGAATGATATTCGTTTTATCAATTTGTTGGTTTTTTCTTCTAAAAAACTTTCCTATTTCTCCTGTTGTTATCTTCTCTAATTCGTCTTTTAATTCTAATTGCTCCAATCCTTGTTTTTGAAAATCAGCTACTGCTAATCCAAATTTTCTATCTCTATATGGATTTTTCTTTTTATGATCAAATTCTTTTATCTCTGTATATATTTTTTCATCTGTTGACATTTCTAATTTTGGTGTTCTCCATCTTTTAATGGCTTCTTTTATATACTTAAAAATATTTTTAGAATATTTCTTTGTCATATCACCTTCAAGCTTTCCTTGATACATCAGTGTAATAAAGGAATTTATTGCTTTTGATGGTAAACGATTTCCTTCTAAATACCCTATTTTCTTTTTCACAGTTTCTACATATTTTAAATAATCCTCTTTTGCTTCATATGTTTTTTTGTCTTGACTTAATTCCGCTTCTTGTGCCTCTCTAAATATAATTTCATATTCTCCTGTTTTAGGATTCACAATAGGCTCATTTGTTACAGCATCTCTATTTAAATCAGGTACCAATTTAACAGCTTGTACTTCTTCTTTAGGAAGCACGCAATATCCTTCATATATAATAACATCATCTGCTAAACTTCTTGCTTTATAATTCGCTAGCTCACGCATTTCTGTTGGAGAAATTTTAATGCCATTTAACACCATATTGGGTGTTATTAATGGATTATTAAATGCTTTTGTTGTTTCCAGATTTTTCATATAATCTTCCATTGTTGGTATACCATTAAACATACATACCGCTGCTGTCCCATATGAATTCAAATTCTTCAATATCCCTGTTGATGGTTTAAGATATCCAGAATCAAGAATTAATTGAACTGTTTCTTCATCTGTTGTCATATGATATAAACCATTTTTTAAAATCTGTTCTTTTCCTACTTTATCAATATCTGTCCTAACCGTCTTTAAAATTGTTGATACGATTCCTCTAGGAAGAAACATGGCAATATCTTTTATTAACATAAAAATCCCCCTATGTTTTCATTCTTTCGTAGCTCTCTACCTAATAAACATGGCATCTCCAAAGCTAAAGAATCGATATTTTTCTTTAACTGCTTCATTGTATGCCTTCATGATATAGTCTTTTCCTGCTAATGCTGAAACCAGCATTAATAATGTTGATTGTGGTAAATGAAAATTGGTAATTAATCCATCTAAACACTTGAAATGATATCCTGGATAAATAAAAATACTTGTATCTTCTTCTGTTTCCTTTACCAATCCATTTTCATCCGCAATCGTTTCTAATACTCTACAAGAGGTTGTTCCAACTGCAATAACCTTTTTGCCTTGTTTTTTTGTTTCATTGATTTTTTGTACATCTTCTTGTTTTATATAAAAATGCTCTGTATGCATTTCATGATTTTCTACATTTTCTTCCTTTACAGGTCTAAAAGTACCTATTCCAACATGTAATGTAACATTTGCAATCTTCACACCTTTTTCTTCTATTTTTTTTAATAATTCTGGTGTGAAATGAAGCCCAGCTGTTGGTGCAGCTGCTGAACCATCATATTTTGCATAAACCGTTTGATAACGGTCATTATCTTTTAATTCTTCATGGATATATGGTGGTAATGGCATTAGTCCAATTTTATCTAAGATTTCATTAAAAATACCTTGATATGTAAATTTAACTTTTCTAGTTCCTCCTGGCATAATTTCTAGAATTTGAGCTGTTAACAACCCATCGCCAAAAATCACCTTTGTCCCCACATGAAGTTTATTTCCTGGTCTTACAATACTTTCCCATATATCTCCTTCTATATTTTTTAATAATAAGAATTCTACATGAGCTCCTGTTTCTTTTTTTCCATAAATCCTTGCTGGTATAACCTTTGTATTGTTTCTAACCAAACAATCTCCTGGTTCTAAATAATCAATAATATCCTTAAAGGTTTTATGTTCTATTGTTTGTTTATCTCTATCTAAAACCATTAATCTAGATTCATCTCTTTTTTCTATTGGTGTTTGTGCAATTAATTCTTCTGGTAATTCATAATTAAATTCTGATACTTTCACTTTGTTTGCTCCTTATTTATATTCTAATCTTATTTTTTATACTTTTCCTAATAATAATTTTATGTTTCTAAATAAATTATTAAAAACACCTCTAATTTCTTCAATGATATTTTGTGGCTCCTGATATACATTAAGCTCAAATGCATAATCAAAATTTGATTTTTTAGCAGGCTTTAATGTATATATTTCATTTGGTAGCCCCACATATCCTTGTGATGTATTTATTTCTTGATTCATATAATCTTTATACCATTGTCTTTGTCCTACTAAATATTCATTTTCATATCCATATTCTTTATAATCATGTAAAGCTGGAACAGTATATCCATATTCTTCAGCTGTTCTTTCTAATGAATGCAAAAATTCATGTAAAAATACTTCTTCTGGAAATTGATTAACTCTTCGATCATATTTATATATATAACTTTTTGAGCTATTGGGTAATCGAATATTAGAAAATCCTATACCATAATAATCCATAGAACCCAATCCTATCCAGTCTTTAATTTCAATATCATCTTCATATTCTTCATTTCCTAGTCTTACAACAGCAAAAATATGATCATAGTTATTTTGATTAATAATATCTTTTATTTGATTTTCTATATCCTCTGGCGCCACATAATATCCAAACTCTTCATCATAAGATAAAGAGGTAATTGGTGCTTGTATTTCATATATATCACATGCAGCTGTCATTTTTTCTTCTGATAGCTCATTACAAGAATCCTCAAATCTAGCAATTGTATTTTTAATATCTGTTATATCACTATCAGTAACTTGAATTTCTATTTGTTGATTATCAATATTCACATTTGTATTTTCAAATATAAAACAGGCAAAATTCCAATCACTATCTTTTTCCATTTCTCCTTGTTCTATTTTAAAATCGGAAAACCATGCCTCACCTTTTGCATATCCTTCTGTTCCTCCTAATCGAAAAGCAACATCAACTGTATCTCTATTTTTAGAATTAAATATAAATTCCACTTGTTGCCAATCATTATCACCACTAATAGCAACAGATCTTTCCACTGTATCTGCTATAGAGATTTGTGCCCCTATGCTAGAGGCATTTTTTTCTGCTTCTACACCTTTTGTTTTTATCATACATGTTACTCTATATGGTATATTTTTCTCTACTTGAATTTCTTTAGAAAACATCGCATCATTAAATTCACTTGAAGTAATTTTATAACTATTCATATCTGAATAGGTTTCTTCTTCATCTCTTTTAAATTCTGATGTATTTAATTTTGCTTCACTTCTAATAAAATCATTAAAATTATTTTGTTGATAAAATTGATATGCAAAATATATCGCCATGATTAAAATAACAAATGTTATTATATTTACAATTAATGCTTTTGCACTTATACTTTTTCTCATCCTTTATGATTCCTTTTATCTTATTCTTTTTCTAACAATACCATTGTATATGTATAATTTTGATATTTGGTTTTAAATTCTATAGGCTCCACAATAGTTTTAAGACCTTCTTTTGGAAATTCATTATATAATCCACAATTTTCAGAATCAATTAACCAAATTCTTCCATGATAATCTTTTATTATATCCTCATAACTATATACAGTTTCCATACCTGGTCCATAAGCTTTATATGCCTCTTCTACATCCCAATAACCGCCATTGTAGAAATATTGCTTATTATCTGGGAAAAATGCTGCTATAACACCACCGTTTCCTATATTGGAATATATAATAATATCCTCTGGCTTAATATTTTCTCTTAAATATTCAATTTGTTTCATGTTACTATCATCATAATTTATAGTAATATTAGTAACATTACTAATGCATCCTAAAATGAATATAATCGCATATATAACAATAGTTACCCATTTTCTTTTTTCCTTTGCCATAAAAAAGGCTAGTCCAAATGCATATAATCCTGTTATAACTAATAAATATCTAGCAAATAAAATAGATTGCTTCATAGCAAATGATATCATTAATACTGCAATAATTACAAGAACATATAATACAAGAGCTAATACGCCTGGCTTCATTTCTTCTTTTTCTTTTTTGGCTTTATATATTCTATATCCAACATATACATACATTGCTAAAGCTGCTACTAATGCAATAATGGTATTAGCATCAAAGACAAAGTTTGAATCTAATTGTCTTCTAAATTGAAAACTTGGAACCTCTACCAATGTGCTAATTCCAAATGTAATCCAAAATCCACCTTCTACATGAGCAACTTGTCCTTTTAAGTATAATAACCAAGGAATATATAATATAATTTGTATAACAGCTAATATAATAAAATTCCTCAATATTTTTGCATTTTCTTTTCTATTTTTAATGAAATATATCAATAAGAAGAAATTTATAATCCCAGCTACTGCTAATGCATAGTAATGAATATAACATGCTGCTATACTAAAAATCCCAAATAAAATCAAATTTTTATTTTGTAGCTTTACTTCTTTTTTATCTTTTACACTTTTATATAATCTATACCCATATATTGCTAATAATGTTACAATTAAACATGACCATGAATACATTCTAATTTCCTGACTATATGTACACATCACTGGTAAGAAATAGATTAAAAACGAAAATAATATACCTACTTTTTCTCCAAAATCTTTTCTAATATGGGTATATCCTAAAATCCCTAATATAGCAATTGCTAAAACTGAAAATAATCTAAATACCATTACTTGATTTCCAAAAATCATCCATATAATATGTAACATCCAATAATATAATGGTGGATGAACATCATTTCCTGTTATTGTCCAAATTTCACTAAAACTGTGTTTTGCAATAGCAACTGAATAACTTTCATCAAACCATATATTTGCATGAAATGCTGATAAAAATATAAACACAATTCCGAATATAATGATACTAATATGTAAATATCTTTTATTTATCTTTTTTAATTTTTCCATTTTTTTCTCCTATAATATCTTTTATATTTACCATAATAAATAATAAGTGGAACATTCGCTAATTGTCATTTTTAATAACATTTTAAACGTCCACTTATATTTTTTATAAATCCTTTATTAAATTAATTCTTTTTCCGTTTGATTTTTAGCATTAGAAACATCTGATATCTTTATACTTCTTACATGGTTTATTTTTTCCCATGATGTATTTCTTATAAATAAACATTTAAAGTTAATAAATATCCATGTTAATAAAAATAGTGGATAGCAAAGTAATCCTTTTGCCATTGGTTTTATTTTTCTACCGTCTAACCACATTGCAAATATTCCTACCAATATTGGCAATATAAATGTTGGAACTAAATACAACATTAAGTTCTTAATTAATTCTGCTGTTGTAATAGATGCTGCATTATACATAATAAAGTTTGTTAGTAACAATACAATTGTTATAATAAACATTGGCATACTTCCAACGATATATAATAAACCATCAAGATTCATCATTTTTTTATTTTCTTTTGTTGCTATTGCTAATTCCTTTGTATATTTTTGTATACATTGGATATGTCCAACGGTCCATCTACTTCTTTGTGACCAGCTTTGTCTAAATCCTGTTGGTTGCTCATCATATACAATTGCATCTGTTGCCCAACCTAATTTTTTACCTTTTATAATTCTTTTTAATGAAAATTCTATATCTTCTGTTAAAGTTTCTGTATCCCAACCTTGTGGTTTAATAACATCAAATTTTACCATAAAACCTGTACCATTTAGTAATGGTGATAATCCTATATTATATCTAGCTAGATGATAAAATCTATGCATTTGCCAATAGAAAATAGCATATCCTGCTGTTATCCAGTTATCAGATGGATTTTTGATATCTCTGTAACCTTGTACAACATCTTCTCCTTGACATAGTTTTTTATTCATATTTTTTATAAAGTTCTTATCAACGATATTATCTGCATCAAATACAAAGAAAGCATCATATGGAGCATCCTCTTTAATTTTTTGTTGTAAAAACCAATTTAAAGCATAACCTTTTGTTTTCTTTGTTTCATCAAATCTTTCATATACAATTGCACCTGCATCTCTTGCTATTTTTGCTGTATTATCTGTACAATTATCTGCGATTACATAAATATCATATAATTCTTTATTATATGTCTGATTTTTTAAACTTTCTATTAAGTTTCCTACTACGGCTTCTTCATTATGTGCTGGTATAATCGCCATAAACCTATGATCTTTTTTTACTTTTAAAGGTTTATCTTTTAATTTAACCAAAGAACATAAACTTACTATCACTTGATATATCCAAAATATGGTGACAGTCCATACTAAAGCTTCTCTTAGTATATATAAATAATCCATTTTTTTACCTCTCTTTTAATAATACTTTCTATATATTATTATACTACCTTTTATATTATACTATTATTGGCAAAATATTGCAACTTTTTTAGTAAAATTTAATACATTTTTAAGAAATTTTATCTTCCTCTTTCTCCACGCATGTTTGCAGCATCTTGTTCTATGTCTTGCTCCATATTTTTTTGAAATTCTTCTTTACTCATATCTTCCTCTTTATTGTTCCATGCCTTTTCAACTCTTTGTCTAATCTCTCTTTCCGTAAACTTATCACTAATTTCCCCATTTTGCATTAGTTTAGCAATAATTTCATCAGTATGACTATGTGATACTGTATTTGGATCTCCATCTATATCTTCTACCTCTAATTCTTCACATGGTTCTCCAGATAAATCTTCATGTTGTTCAGCTTCTTGATATGTTTGTTCTACTGATCGATATCCATCCTGATATTTTTGTGCCAACTTTTGTGTAGATTGGTCTGGACCTTCTACAGCATTTTTAGAATTTTTCGTTTCTAATTGTCTATCTAAGCTCTTATTTCCTTCTACACCTTCTCCACCAATTGTTTTATCATGAGAATGGTAAACTTCTACTTCTCCATATTGACCATTTTCGATTCCTATAGTTTCCTCTCCTTGGATTTTTAGCCTTGTTAATACATCTCCTTTTTCTACATTCTCGTTTTTATTTTGCTTAACTTGATAGTTTCTTTCCATTGGATTATTGCCTTCTTGTGTATCATTTTCTAGATTTAAATCTTTTACTCTTCCTTTTTTATCTATAAGAACTGCTTCATATCTTGATTCATGGCCTTGAAGATTTTCACCTTTTTCATCTTTCAAATTCTTTAAATCATCTGATTCTACAAAAGCTAATTTTCCTTCCTTCTCATCCCCCTTTATCTTACCTGCTTCTTCTAGTCTTTTCCCTATTGTATCCATATCTGTAGCCATTGTATCCATATCTACTTCTTGTTTTATATTAATATCATTCACTTTATTTTCTACTTTTTCTTGTTTTGTTTTCAATTGTTTTTCTGTTTGTCTTTGTTGTTTTAAATTTTCTTCCTTTCTCTTTTGCATTTCTTGTGATTGTAATTCTCTTTTCTTATCATTCTCTTGTCCGATAGTTTTTTGATATCCTAATTGTTGCTCATAAACATTTCTACTTCTCGTTCTTTCTTCGCTTCTTTCTTTCTCTTGCTCTTGCTCTTTTTCTTGTTTTTCCCTATTATCTTCTATTACTTGTTCAATCGCATCTTTTATTTGATCAGAAAGTTCATTTTCCAATGTATTTTCTCTAAAAACAATTAATGTATCTCCCATAACGTCTGGATCATATCCACCAATAATTTCATTTCCTAAATAATATATATATCCATCGCCTTCTTTTTCCATGGAAACTTCTTGTTGGATTCCATTTATGATAACTGTTCCAATGACTGTTCTTTCATCATTAACAACATGTATCGATTTTATAAATTCATCATGTTTTTCATCTTCACTAATAAAGATATCATTATTGGAGATATGTCCCTGTGTAGTTTCACTACCTTCGCCATTATTTCCACTATCTTTATGATGTTTCATATATATAAATACCATTACCACTAATAAAACTACTAAAAATGTAAAAGCTGTTGCCATTCCCAATAACAAAGGATTCATTTTCTATTCCCCCTATTTTTATTTCATATTTTATTAAACGTATTATAATATAAATTAAATAAGCCTTCAATAATTTAAGAAAAATTTCATTTACTAATTTTAATTTTTATGGTATAATTAAGAGGTAAATCATAATATAATAAGAGGTATTTTATATCATGAATAAATTAATAGATGATTTTTATCATCCTGTAAATAATAAAGAGTTTGCAAGTATTATTGAAGAATTAATTTGTAATAAAACTGTACAAGAGATGAAAAATTATAGGCAGCATTATGAAACAACTTGTTTTGAGCATTGTTATATGGTTGCTTATTATTGTTATTTAATCTGTAAAAAATATCATTTAGATTATGTAGCGGCTACAAGAGCTGCTATGTTACACGACTTGTTCTTATATGATTGGAGAGTTAGGCAGCCAGGAAGAAAAGGATTACATGCCTTTACACATGGAAAACTAGCCTGTGAAAATGCTAGTAGGTTGTTTGATTTAAGTCAAAAAGAAAAGGATATGATTCTAACACATATGTGGCCTGTAACAATGAAATTTCCAACCTCTATTGAAGGTCTTATATTAACTTTTGTTGATAAATATTGTGCCACTTCTGAAACCTTTGAAGTAATAAAATCTAGAATGTTCATGAAAAAAGCTTTCCGATATGCTTATGTATTTTTAAGTTTATTAATTATTCGTTTATAATATATATATAACCCTTCTTGTAATAAAACCACTTTATTACAAGAAGGGTTTTTGGAATATTAATCTCCACCAAATATATCAAAAATTTCTCCCATAAAAGATTCTTTTTTTCTTCTACGAGGATATTTATCATCATATCTATCATCACGATATTCTTTACTTTCACATTTATGTTCATAATGTTCCCTATTATATACTTCCTCTTTTCCAATTAATTTTTCTAGTTCTCCTCTATCTAACCAAATTCCTTTACATACTGGACATTTCATACACTTACCTCCTATGATAAATTCATCAAAGTTTCCAATTTCTATTCTCATTTCATAATTTTTGTAATATAATGGCAATGTATAAAAAATATAATTATATTTTTATCTATTATTAAAAAATCAGGTGATTTATATGAAAAAAATTTTATTTAAAGGCTGTGGAACAGCTATCAGTACACCTTTTGATGAGAACGGTGTTAATCTTAAGGAGTTCGAAAGACTTATCAATTTCCAAATCGAAAATGGTGTGGATGCTATTATCGTATGTGGAACAACAGGAGAATCTTCTACTATGACAGAAGAAGAAAAAGATGCTACAATTTCTTGTGCTGTCAAAACAGCTAATGGAAGAGTTCCTATTATTGCAGGTACTGGTGGTAATAACACCATGAAGGTTATTGAAAATTCTAAAAAGGCAGAAGCTTTAGGTGTTGATGGACTTTTAATTGTTACCCCTTATTACAATAAATGTACACAAAAAGGGTTAGTTGAACACTATAAAACAATTGCTAAAAGTGTATCTTTACCAATAATACTATACAGTGTACCAAGTAGAACAGGTGTCAATATCCTACCAGAAACTTGTTTGGAATTATCTAAAATCGATAATATTGTTGCTATCAAGGAAGCAAGTGGAAATTTATCACAAGTAGCTGAAATTGCACATCTATGTGGAGATAATTTGCATATCTATTCAGGAAATGATGATCAAATATTACCAGTTTTATCATTAGGGGGTCTTGGTGTCATATCTGTTTTATCAAATGTAAAACCTCAATATACACATGATATGGTTCAAAACTTTTTTGATGGTAATATTGAAAAAGCTACAAAAATGCAATTAGACGCTTTACCTTTAGTAAAAGCTCTGTTCTCAGAAGTCAATCCTATTCCTGTTAAAGCTGCTTTAAATCATATTGGCTTTAACTTCGGAATTCCTAGATTACCACTTACCAAAATGAGTAGTGATAAAGAACAAAAATTAATTGAAGAATTAGATAAATTAAATTAATATAAATACATAAAAAAATATAAACAACAAAATAAATAATAAAAAACACAATACTAAATTTTATAAATTATGGAGGTATCAAATGTTAAACGTATTTGTAAATGGTTGTAATGGAAAAATGGGAAATGTGGTATGTAATTTAGTAGAAGAAAGTGAAAATATGCAAGTAGTTGGTGGATTTGATAAAGTAAGTTATTCCGATTCTAAATTTCCAATTTTCACAGAAATAGAAAACATTTCTGTAAAACCAGATGTCATTATTGACTTTTCTCTTCCTGTTGCAACATTAAATATATTGAATTATGCAAAAACAAATAAAATACCAATGGTTATCGCAACAACTGGATTTACAGATGAAGAAACAAAAATGATTGAAGAAGCAAGTAAAACAATACCAATTTTTAAATCTGCCAATATGTCTTTTGATATTATGCTTATGAAAAAAATGGTTTCTTGGCTTGCCCCATTTTTAAAAAATACAGATATTGAAATTATTGAAGCACATCATAATAGAAAAGTCGATAGTCCAAGTGGTACTGCCCAAATGTTAGCAGATAGTATTAATGCATCTTTAGGAAATACCCTTCATTGTGAATATAACAGACATGATAAACATGAAAAAAGAGATAAAAACGAAATTGGTATGTCTTCTATCAGAGGTGGAAACATTGTTGGTGAGCATTCTGTTCAATTTATTGGTAACTTTGAGACTTTTGAAATCAAACATACTAGTTATTCTAGAAATGTATTTGCAGAAGGTGCTTTAAGAGCCGCTGAATTTATTGTGAACCAACAACCTGGTATGTATGCTATGGAAGATATGTTTGATTAATGTCCAATTGGGGACGTTTCTGTTTGAGACATTTTTATGTTCAAACTATATAAGAGCACATTTTAAAAGTAAGATGAATGATTCATCTTACTTTTGTTTTTGAAAGAATCTACCTAATACGTTAACCTTATTCAAACTTAGGATATTGTCCTTCGCTTTTCCATTTTGTTAATTGAATATCATTAATTTTATTTTTCGTTTCTACATATTCATTTAAAATATCTACTAAAACTTTTCCATTTATATCTTCATTTCCCTTTAATTGTTGTTCATTTATAGACATAGCACTATTTTCCATTATGTTTCCATATCCTTGTTGTAAATTATCTAGGTAAAAACAATTTTTTAATGCTTTGCTACCATTTCCTACAATAGCACCTTTATTTCTAGATGATTTTAGAATTCCTGTATTATAGCAATTCTCTATTACTAAATTTGCTTCATTATATCCTACAATTCCACCTGTTGAAGCATAAGATGTTCCATTTACTAATTCTATATCTCCAATATTATATGAATTATATACATAGTTGTTATAATCTCCCCTAGATTCTCCTACAATTCCACCTGCACCACTTTGCCATTTTCCTGTAAGGTTTGCTAAATTCGCACAATTTATAAAATAGCTATTTCTTGCATATTCACATATTCCACCAACAGCCTGACCGTGTTATAGTTAATTGATTACAACAATTATATATGTATGATGAATATGCTGTCTGTACAATTCCTCCTGCATTTGCTTCTGAGTACACTTCTCCTTGTATCGTAACATTTTTTATAGTAGCATTAGATATACTTCCAAAAAATCCAACATTGTTAATATATATATTTCTTATAATATTTCCATCGCCATTAAACACTCCCTTAAACGGCGCCGTATTGTTCCCTATTGTTTTAAATCCTTTTCCATCACTAGAAAGTTGTTCTCTTATTTCTGTATTTCCATCACCACCTAGATAGATATCATATTCTTTCGTTTTCCAGTCATTATATGACGTTTTAGATAAAAAATCCAAATCTTGCATTAAGCAAATATATTTATTTTCATAAGTTTTTTCACCATTCACATCTTCTGAAAAAGCCACTAAATCCTCTATACACCATATTTCATATGGTTTTTCTTCACTCCCATCTAATGCTTCTCCATCCTTTCCAACAGTAATATCTCCTGGATGTTGGTCTTTTATAATATCATAAGCTCCTTCTACATTTCCAGCTTTATCGACTATATAATATCGATTACTTTCATTAAATATAACTTCAAAATTCTCCCTCATATCTGTTACTTCTGTTTTTCCTTCATCTGTTTCTTTATCTAACTCACTTTGTAATTCACTTTCTTCAATATTTCCATACTTGTTATTTCCCATTGCTTGTACAGTTGCTTTTTCTACAATCTCTTTCTCATTAGCAATCTCTGCTTCTTCTTTTGCTTTTCCAGCATTTCCTATAATTCCATTATTCCCTGTTATAGCACTTATGGTAATTCCTGCTAAGATTAGTAATATAATAATCGTAATGACCAATGCTAATAATGTAATTCCTTTGTCTTTTTTTACTTCTTTTGTTTTCACTTTTTTCCTCCTTTTTCTCTTAAAGTCATTTACTGTAAGAAGTAAAAGGATTAGAAAATCCTTGAAATAAAAAGGATTTATTTTAATTTTCTTTATTCCTATTTTCAAATTTAGATTTTTAATTTTTCTTTCATTTTTATTGACAGTTCACTATTTTATTGATATTATTTTCATAAGAAAATTTCTTAGAGTAAATGACTCTAAGAAATTTTTTGTATTATTTTATATAAAATTATTTAATTTTCCAATCTTTATTCTACTGTCTTCCATTCCGTACCATCCCAAGTTGTTTTTGTATCTAATGTTGGGAAGTCATTTTCATGATATATCCACTTAGCCCAGCCTGTTGTATCGATATTATTTCCATTCCCTTCTGTTTCAATAAATGTATTTAACTCATCAACAAATTCTTTTGATTTCATTTTTGTTTCATCATATATAGTAATATATTCATTAGCGGATGAGCTCGTTTCTTGTAACAAATGAAAACAATTTTTAATTTTAGAAATTGCCTTTGATACCATTGTATTAGATTCTCCATAATTAACAACATTTGTTAACTCTGTATTATTATTGCTATAATCATCAGTAACAATTCCTACATTTACTTTTCCTGCATTAAGACAATTATATATTTTAGAATGCATACTCCAATCCCATCCAAGAATTCCAACCGCATTATTTCCTCCTGTAATTTTTCCATAGTTAATGCAATTTATAAACTGACTGCCATCATTATATTCAACTCCTGAAATTCCTCCCATTCTTGCAGAAGCTACTCCTTTTATATTCACATGACTTACACAATTTATAAAAGTAACTCCTCTACTATTGGCAGTTATTCCTCCTGATGAAACTATTTGTGATGATAAATCATTTTTAACACTTATTTCTCCTTTTACTGTTAAGTTCTTTATGGTTGCAACCCAAGTGCTTCCAAATAATCCTGCTTTATTTTCTTGATTTTCATATAAATTTGATATTGTATAATATTTCCCATCAAAATTTCCTCTAAAGGTATCGTCTCGCCCATTTGTATTTGTACCAATCGGACAAAAACCCTCTCCTGTTGTCAATATTTCTCTTAATTCTTCTATTGAATTGCAACTTGGTATATTTCCTTCTGTAATAATTTGACCATTGATATATGATAAATCTGATTTAAAATCTAAGTTCTTTGTCAATACAATATATTTATTTTGATATGTTGTTCCTTTATTACAAGAATTAGAAAGCGCACACATATCTTCTATACAATTAATTTGATATGCATCATCTTCTGTATCACCTGATAATTCATTTCCATTTTCATCTTTTGTAATATCTCCTGGGTAGTCATCTTCTGCTCTATCAGCTGTCACTGGTCCATTTACTATTCCCTCTATATCCACTGTATAATATCGTTTCGTTTCTGTAAAATAGACATATAGTATATCTTCTCCATCATGTAACACCTCTGTCTTTCCATCACCAGTATAATCATCTAATTCATTTTGTAAATCTTCCTTACTTATATTTCCATATTTATTTTCTCCCATAGCTTGTACTGTACATGTATCTACGATTTCTTTTTCGTTATCAATTTCAGTCTGTTCCTTTGCGTTTCCTGCATTTTTTATTAATCCATTATCACCTGTTATGGCATTTATTGTGATTCCTGCTAAAATTAGTAAGATAATAATTGTAATTGCTAATGCTAATAATGTAACTCCTTTGTTTCCTTTAAATTCTTTTGTTTTCACTTTTCTATCCTCCCTTATACTTTCTTTTGTTTAGATATTCTAAGAAAACATAAAGTAAGGAATATATTGAAAAACAAAGGTTTAAAGGATTTTATTCTATTTTTTTCCTTATGATTTTATTTTAATAAATTTATTTATTTTTTATTGACATCACTACTATTTATTGATATCATTTTTATGAAAAAAGTTTCTTGGAGTATCTAACTCTAAGAAACTTTTTATTATAATACCAATCTTACTTTCATTGTATCTATACTTTTCGCATTAGGATTATATATTTTACCATCTAAAACATACATTAAACCTATTTTTTCTAATCTTGCTATTACATTTTGTGGTTCTTCTGATAAATTTTGAGGTATATTTAAATCTTCTAGGCTCTTTCCATCATCTATATCTAAATTTTCATTATATATATAATACATATTTGTATCCACAGAAAAATTTGTAAACACAAAATCATAATATGAAATTAACTTATCTAATACCTCATCTTTATTATTTTTTTCTACTCTTTGATAGTTTAATAATGATAAATTTGCTAAACCTTTTTGCCCTGTTTTTATAATATCTTTTACCTTTTCTATTCCATTATTTTTAGCAATCCATAATATTTGCTTTGATTCTTTAAAATAAATATTCCCAACATAATTTTCATTGCAATTTCCTCTTCCGAAGATCAAATGATTTAATATACAACTATCTTCTACAATATGATATTTCATTAATAAGTATAACGACATAAAATCTACAATTCCCTCTTCGTGAAATGGTGCTTGATTTAGTTGCTCGTTTTCTTTTGTCATTTCACCTACAATAAAATGCATAATTTCATGTGCAATCATAATTTCAGAAATTCCATGTATTGCATATTTCTCTAATAAATATATTCCTTTGGGTATATTAAATTTTTCTGCCTGAACAGTTGTAAAATTCATTGCTTTATAATCACAATCTTCAAAAGGATATGGGAATTTTTTCATAATCATTATCTTAGGTTTTATATAATTTTTTATATGAAATTCTTCCGCAAATTTCACAATCATATCATCAAATACTTTGTTAAAATCCTCACTTGTCATATTTATGATATCTTTTCTAGTATTACTCAAATAATTATATCCTTTTCTAAAATACTCTATTTGTTCTTCAATAAATCTTTCTTGTATTTTATCTAATTCACTACTAATAACTTTTCCATCATCTGTAATGTATTTAAATATTTCATCAATTTGTGCCATTACTGGATTTTTTACATAATATGCTCCCATTAATAGCTTTATTTTTTCTAACAACACACACACCTCTCCTAATATTAATTATGTTTTTATTATACTAAATATTTCCATTTCTTTCAATATGATAATAATAAAAATAAAAGCTAGATCTTTACACATATCTAGCTTTTGTTTTCATTATCCAAAAAATTGAGTTTTGAAATCATTTAACTTTCAAAACTCAACTTTCTTAATTACTATTTTCTTATTTCTATTCAGCTTTTTTATCTTCTTCAGCTTTTTTAGAATCTTCTTTTACTTCTTCTTTTTTAGCTGGTTCTTCAGCTTTAGCTTCTTCTACTTTTTCAGCTTTTTCTTCTTTTTTAGGTTCTTCTACTTCTTTAACCTCTTCAACAACTTCTTCTGAAACTGTATCAACTGTTTCTTGAACAGCTACGTTTTCTGTTTCAACAGCTGGTGCTTCTTCTGGAGCTTCCTCTACTGCTGGTTCTTCTACCAAATCTTCTTTAATAGTAATTTCTCTATCTTCTATTCTTGCTCCAACTTGTTCCTTAGTCTTAGCAGCTTTACCTACTCTATCTCTTAAGTAGTATAATTTTGCTCTTCTTGCTTTACCTACTCTTACTAATTCTACTTTTTCAACTAATGGAGAATGTACTAAAAATGTTTTTTCAACACCTACACCATAAGAATTTTTTCTTACTGTAAATGTTTGGTTCACTCCTCCACCTTGTACTTTTATAATGATTCCTTCAAAAACTTGGATTCTTTCTTTGTTTCCTTCTTTTATTCTTACGTGCACTTTTACTGTATTACCAACTTTTAATTCTGGTATCTTATTTTTCAATTGTTCATGTTCAATTGATTTTATAATATCCATTTTAGAATTTCCTCCTTCTTTCTAAATTTTATGTTTATAACAACTCTGGTCTTTTTTTCTTTGTTATTTCTAAAGACTTTTCTTTTCTCCATTTTTCTATATTTTCGTGGTGTCCTGAAAGTAATACTTCTGGAACTTTCATTCCTTCAAAAACCTCTGGCCTTGTATATTGTGGATATTCTAGAAGTCCATTTGAAAAGCTTTCTTCTTTTATAGAATCTTCTTTTAAAACACCTTCTACATATCTGCTAACACTATCAATTAACACCATTGCTGGAATTTCTCCACCTGTCAATACATAGTCACCTATAGATATTTCTTCATCTACAATTTTGTCCAATACTCTTTGATCTATTCCTTCATAATGCCCACAAAGTATAATTAAATGGTTTTCTTTCGATAATTCCTCTACCATCTTTTGATTTAACGTTTTTCCTTGTGGTGACATGTATATCACTTTTGCCTTTTCATCTTTTACAGATTGATAGGCGTCATATACCACATCTGGTTTCATTACCATTCCAGCACCACCACCATAAGGTGTATCATCTACTTTTTTATGTTTATCTTTTGAAAAATCTCTAATATTAATTAAGTTAATATCTATTAGTTCCTTCTCAATTGCTTTTCCAATAATACTTTGATTTAATATTTCAAACATTTCTGGAAATAGTGTTAAAACATCAAATTTCATAAAATACTCCTTTTATATTAACCCAGGAAGTAAGTGTACAATGATTTTTTTATTTTCTATATCAATTTGTTTAATTACATCCTGTATAGCTGGTAAAAGAATTTGTTTTCCTTGTTTATCTTTTACAACATATATGTCATTACTACCAGTATTGAATATGTCTTCTAAAGTTCCTAATAAAATTTGTTCATCTGTATAAACTTCTAGTCCAAGTAAATCTACGATATAATATCTTCCTTCTTCTAGCTTTTCTACTGAATCTCTAGAAACTGTTAGATAACTATTTCGAAGCATTTCTGCTTGTTCCACTTTGTCTATACCTTTGAATTTTATTAATACCATATCTTTATGATATTTTACTTCTTCAATTTCATATTCTGTTTGATTACTGTTTTTTTCAACATATACTGTTTTTAATTCATCAAATCTTCTAATATCATCTGTAAATGGTTTTACTTTCACCATTCCTTTTATTCCAAATGTATTAACAATTTGACCAATTTCTAGATTTGGTAACATATTGGTTACTCCTATTATCCTATAAATTCTACTGATGCTTTTTTATGTTCTTTATTAGCAACAGCTTTCATAACATTTCTAATAGATTGTGCAATTCTACCTTGTTTTCCTATTACTTTTCCCATATCTTCTTGGGCTACTTTTACTTCAAATGTAACAGATTTTCCATTCTCTATTTGATTTATTTCAATAGCTTCCTTGTTATCTACTAGATTTGAAATCATAATTCTTAAAAATTCTTCCATAATTTCCTCCAACTTAAACATGTTTATTCTTTTTGTTCAAAGAAATTATATCATTAGTTTGCTTTTTCTATTAAAGCTTTTACTGTGTCTGTTGGTTTTGCACCATTTTTTATCCATTTTTCTACTTTTTCTTTATCTAATACGATTGAAACTGGTTCTGACATAGGATCATAAGTTCCTATTTGCTCAATAATCTTTCCATCTCTTGAAGCTCTTGAATCAGCAACTACAATATGATAAAATGGAGCTTTTTTCTTTCCTTGTCTTTGTAATCTTATTTTTACCATTTTTGGTTCACCTCCTGAAAATTTTGAATATTTATATAAATTTAAAAATTTAATAACAACTTAAAATTTAAAATTCTTTAATGCATTTTCATCTATACCATTTAATAATTTTTTCATACCACCTTTATTGTTTTTCATTTGTTTCATCATTTTTTGTGTCATCTCAAAAGATTTTATGAATTTATTAATATCTTGTACAGTTGTTCCACTACCGTTTGGCAATTCTTTGTCTTCTACTTGCATTTAATAATTTGGTATTTCGTTTTTCCTCTTTTGTCATTGAGCAAATAATGGCTTCTATTTTACCAAATTCTTTATCATCTACTTTTAGATCTTTTATTTGATTAAAACCTGGTATTAGCTTTAGCAATGATGAAAATGAACCCATTTTCTTTACTTGTCTAATTTGTGCTAAATAATCATCTAAATCTAGTTCTTTTTTCTTCATCTGCTTTTCAAGCTGTTCTGCTTGCTCCATATCAAATGATTCTTCAGCTTTTTCAATAACTGCTAGAATGTCTCCCATTCCTAAGATTCTTTGAGCCATTCTATCTGGATGGAACACCTCTATATCACTTAATTTTTCTCCTGTTGCTGCAAATTTAATTGGCTTTCCTGTTACCTTTTTAACAGAAAGTGCTGCACCACCTCTGGTATCACCATCTAGCTTTGTAAGGATAATTCCGTCAATTCCAACAGTGTCACTAAAACTTTGTGCAACATTTACCGCATCTTGACCTGTCATACTGTCTACAACAAGTAATATTTCATGAGGTTTAATATTTGCTTTTAAATTCTTTAATTCTTGCATTAATTCTTCATCAATATGTAGTCTACCCGCTGTATCTAAGATAACTACATCATTTAGTTTTGACATAGCAACAGATAATGCCTGTCTTGCGATATGCACAACATCTTTTGAATTTTCATTTGCAAAAACAGGTATGTTTAATTGTGCACCAACAACTTGTAATTGTTTAATAGCAGCTGGTCTATATACATCACAAGCAACCAATAATGGTTTTTTACCTTGTTTTCTAAGTATATTTGCCAATTTTCCTGCTGTTGTGGTTTTACCTGAACCTTGAAGACCTACTAACATGATAATCGTTGGTGGATTTGGTGTAAAATTAATTTGACTTGTTTGTCCACCTAGTAGTTCTACCAATTCATCTTTTACAATTTTTACAACTTGTTGTCCTGGAGTTAAAGATTTTAGAACATCTTGACCTAAGGCTTTTTCTTGAATGGTCGCAATAAATTCTTTTACAATTTTATAGTTAACATCAGCTTCTAATAATGCAAGTTTTACTTCTCTTAGCATTTCTTTTAAGTCTGATTCTGTAATTCTTGCCTTTCCTCTGATCTTTCTTGTAATTTCTTGTAATCTAGAAGATAATCCTTCAAAAGCCATACTTTTTCAACTCCATTCATTTTTTAAACTAAACAATTTAATTCTTTTTTAATATGTTCTAATACAACAGCTACTTGTTCATCAGAAGATTCTTTTTGAATCTTTGTCAATTCTGATAAAACTTGTTCAATCTTCTTTTCTTGCTTTAACATCCTTTTCATAAACAATAGCTTTTCTTCATATTCAAAAAGCTTTTTTTCCCCCTTTTTGATGATATCTCTAACAGCTTGTCTTGTGATGTCATTGTTTTCCGCAATTTCTGATAAAGACAAGTCATTATTATAGTAGTCATTTATGAATTCAAATTGTTTTTCAGTTAATAATTTTCCATATAAATCACATAAAATACTGATTTCTACATTTTTCTCCATAAATAACGACTCCTTTAAAATGTAATGCTAATATACTTTACACTATTTTTTACGATTTGTCAATAGTTTTCTCAAAAAAAAGGCATTTTTACAATTCTAAAAGAAAAAGTGCCAAAACGGAAACATCTCCCGTTCTGGCACAAAACTAAGGTTACTGAATAATATACTTTGCATCCTTTGATAAGTATCTAATCAAAGAATTAGCATGTGAAGCATCAATATATATCTTTTGTACTTTTGGATAGATTAAGCTTAAAAATTCTTGTGAAGCCACATTTACTATTCCATCACCATGCCTATATCCTAATCTGTAATTAAGATATTTACATCCGATATCAACCGGCGTTCTCATATGTATACACTCTGATATGACATTTATGCATACGTATTTTTGTACTCCTGAAAAATTAGCATTTCTAAGAAAATCTGACCCTGGCATAATATCTAAATCAACTTTGTGTTGATTATAATATTTCCAGTAAATAGAATATTCTGTTTTCGTTAATTTTTGTCTAACCCTTTTAGTATCTGTTATTATAGTTCCTAAAAACGGAGCTGATACAAATATCATTGTCGTTACCCGCTTTAACCATTTAGCCATATTCGCCAGGCAAACGCCAGCTTTAGAATGGCCTATTAGGATGATGTTTTTATACTTCTGCATGTTTTCGTTTACATATGCAGCCAAGTCGATCCCTGCCTCTTCCAGACCAGCACTTTCAAAAGGAAAATACATCCCAATTATATCTCCTTCTAATGTATCGTACCCGTCCGGAATCGTCATATACGGATCCCATCTGTATGGAATATTCTGGTCATTCACACTCATAGAAAGTCCTTCACTAACTATGAATGCTGTGTCGCTTCCAGTATTTTTAATTTCCAAAAGCAATACATTGGGTGTTTTGTATAACACCGTCCGAATATTTAAACATTCATTTACACTTCTTCTCCGCATATTATTTATACCTCCTCATCTTATTATAAATACACGTCACTTTTTAGTGTACATAATGTATTTTATCACGCTTTTATACATTTTTCAATCATTTATCAATTATTAAATAACTTGTTTTTATAAATTTAATAGTAATTATAATATCCTCCATTCATAAAATTATTCATTCTTCTATTAGATATGGTAATGAATTTAATAGAATAAATATCACAATAGGTAATTGTATCACTTTCTAAAGAACGTAATAGAATATAACTTGCTCCGACATCTTCTAATATACCAATTCTATCCACTAAATTATTTGTTCCAATCAAAAATTCTACTCTCATCAATTTTCCAATTTGTTCTCGTAAAAAAGCAGGTGTATAAATTGCATTTGTCAAAATCTCTGGTGAATCCTGATTAATGGTTACATTTCTATTTTCTCTTTTGTCTTGTCTTTCTTCTCCCATAATGAACCTCCTTTATTTTACGTTTCCTTCTCTCTTATTCTTATGTACTTGCATATTGACTTGTTGGACGATAAAAGCAATGTTCTCCCAATCTTGTATGAAGTGTTCCTGAACCATTTCTTGGAAAAGTTGCATCACAATTAGGTTTAAATGGATTTAAATACCACAAGCATTCTCCTATTTCATTTAATCGATTACCTGCTAATGCCCAATCTGCTATATAGTAATGCTCTTCTGTTGGATTCATGTTATAGATATTTTGAGGATTATATCGATTAAATAATGTTTCTGTTGCACAATCAAATTGTCCTGGTTGAAAAATAATATTTCTAACACTGCCACCTTGTGATATTCTTGCATATTCCCCCACTGTTGCATTTACTCTATTTAAAATCACACTCGCTACTGCTTTCATTCCATTATCCCCTTCTCCTCCGAGCTTCACATTGAACAATTCTAGCAATGAGTTCTCTATCTGAATATGCCATTTTCTTCACCTCTAATAGTAAAGTATATGCAATACTGTTTTTAGAAGTTCCTATTATTTATAGGAAATTTGTATATGAAAAAAGAACCTTTAAAGTATAATATTATACTCTAAAGATTCTTTTATATTATTTTCTTAATTCTGCACCTACTGTTTTTTCTAATTCAGCAATAATGTTTTCCATAGCAGCATTTACTTCTTCATCACTTAGTGTCTTATTCTTATCTCTGAATGTTAAGGCATATGCCACACTCTTTTTATTCTCTCCTAATTTTTCATTCCTATAGATATCAAACAATTTTAAGCCTTCTAGCAATTTTTTAGCTTTCTTTGTAATGATTTTTTCAATTTGTCCAACCTCAACACTTTCATCTACAATAATCGCAATATCTCTTTCTACTGCTGGGAATTTTGGAACCTCTACATATTTTTTATTGTTTCTTGAATATTTTTCTAGTTTACTAATATTGATTTCTGCCAAATACACTCTTTTTTCAATATCATAATTATTTAGAACAACTGGATGTACTTCACCTAAAGTTGCAATCACATCTCTTCCCACTGTGATATTCGCACATCTTCCTGGATGATATGATTGATTCTTTGTTTCTCTTTCTACTTCATAATGATTAATATAGGTTGCTTCTAATACATTTTCAACAATTCCCTTTAAGATATAGAAATCAACATCATCTCCATACATACCGATTGTTAAAATATTTTCTTGTAAAGGTACTTCTCCCTTTTCTACTTCACCATGCATATTTTTATAATTTCTTGAAATATCAAATAATTTTACATTTTGATTTTTCTTATTAGCATTATTGGCTAGTATTTGTAGCATACTTGGTATAGTTGATGGTCTCATCAATTTATATTCATCACTTAATGGATTTTGTATGGTAATGGCTGTTTTCTTTAATGTATCACTAATATTTGATTTTTCTAAATCTTTTTCACTTAAAAATCCATACGTATATATTTCTGACAAGCCACTATTCACAAGTACTTCTTGTATCTTCTTCTCTATTTTTTGTTCTTTATTTCTCATACCTAATGTTGTATCAGATTTGATTAATGTGGTTTCCAATTTATCATATCCATAAAATCTTAATACTTCTTCTGCTAAATCTGCTAATTGTTCTACATCCATTCTAAAATATGGTGCAGTTGCTATGTCATCTTTTACTTTTATTTCTAGTGTATTTAAGATATCTATCATTTCTTGTTTAGAAATATGGGTTCCTAATAAGCTATTAATTCTATCACTATCTAATTTGATTTGATGTACTTTTTGTTTTGTTGGATAAACATCTACTTTTCCATCAACCACTTCTCCTGCATGTAAAATTTCTACCAATTCTACTGCACGGTTAACTGCTCTTAATGCATTTTCTGGTGATAATCCTTTTTCAAAACGAGAAGATGCTTCTGTTCTTAATCCTACTTTTTTAGCTGTTTTTCTAACAGCTCCACCATAGAATACAGCCGATTCAAATACAACTGTTTCTGTATCATCTTCAATTTCTGAATTTAGTCCTCCCATAACACCTGCAATGGCTACTGCTTTTTTATCATCAGCAATAACTAAATCATTTTCATCTAATATTCTTTCTTGCTCATCTAAAGTGATAATTTTTTCGTTGTTTTTTGCTCTTCTTACCGTAATATGTTTTCCTTCAATAGAATTGATATCAAATGCATGCATTGGTTGCCCCATTTCTAGCATGACATAGTTGGTAATATCAACAATATTATTGATGCTTCTTACACCACAAGCATTTAATCTTCTAACCATCCATTTAGGTGATGGACCTATTTTTACATTTTTAACAACTCTTGCAATATATCGATAACATAAGTCAGGTGCTGTGATATCTACTTTTAATCCTTCGATTTCTTTTTTATCTTCTACTTTTAATGCATCAATATTTTTTCTAGGATTTTTAAATGGTTTTTCCAAAGATACTGCTGTTTCTCTTCCCAACCCTTCGATTGACAAACAATCTGGTCTGTTTGGTGTGATTTCAAAATCAATGATATCTTCTTTTAATTCTAATACATCTACTAAATCTTTTCCTAAGTCTTTTTCATATTTGTCATCCAGAATAAAGATACCATCTACCACTTTATCTGGATAACTTGCTGGATCAATTTCTAATTCTTCCATTCCACACATCATACCTTGTGATTCTACACCACGTAATTTTCCTGTATGGATATTTACCCCATTTGGTAACTCTGCTCCATCTTTTGCAACTGGCACAATTTGTCCAGTTTCTCCTACTTTGATATTAGGTGCTGCTGTTACAATTTGAAGTGTTTCACCGTTTCCAACATCTATTTTGGTTACCACTAATTTATCAGCGTCTGGATGTTTGGTAACTTCTAAGATTTTTCCAACAACTACATTTTTTATATTATTTCCTTTTTGCTCTATGGTTTCCACCTTAGAACCTGTCATTGTCAAAATATCGCCTAATTTCACAGTATCTACATCAATGTCACTATATTCCTCTAACCATTCTCTACTTGCTTTCATTTTTCTCTTCCCTTCTTATGTTATATTCTTAATCTTTTACTAAAAACTTCTTTTTATTATAATGTATAATCTCTAACCACTCTTCCTGGTCTATCACTATGACTTACACTAATATCATATGGAATCTTTTTATATTCTCCATCTCCAGTGATTTCTTGCATAAAGTCCTCTTTCTTTCCCTTGAAAGTACTATTTTTTCTTACTTCTTCTCTTGCCTTATCAATTTGTGCTTGTCTTTCTGCAGCATCTACAACTATATATGGACCATTTATTAAATCACTTGTAAGTGGAACTGGTTCAAGTCCTGCATTTTCTGCAACAAGAGCCATAGCCTCACTCAATGTATATCTTCTTTGTTCCCTTTTCTTTTTGAAATTAAAAATCCCCATTTCAACACACTCCTAATTAATTAAACTTTTAATCAATTTTATTTACTTTTCTATATAACTTATTATTCACAAGCTATATTTTATCCTTTGCATTATCTAAAACTAAAATTGTTTTAAAAAACGAATATCGTTTTCAAATAATAGTCTCATATCTTCTATTCCATATTTCGCCATAGCAATTCTTTCTACTCCAAATCCAAAAGCAAATCCTGAATAGATATCTGGATCTATACCACAATTTCTTAAAACATTTGGATGAACTTCTCCGCATCCTAATAGCTCTATCCAACCTTCTCCTTTACAAACCCTACAACCTTTTCCTCCGCAAACAAAGCAAGATACATCTGCCTCTGCTGATGGTTCTGTAAATGGGAAATGATGTGGTCTAAAACGTATTTTTGTATTTTCTCCTAGACATTTTTTAGCAAACATTTCTAATGTTCCTTTTAAATCTGCCATTGAAATGTTTTTATCCACTACCAATCCTTCTACTTGATGGAACACTGGTGAATGTGTTGCATCTACACTATCTGATCTGTATACAGCCCCTGGACATATAATCTTGATTGGTGGTTTTTGATTTTCCATAACCCTTGCTTGAACAGGTGATGTCTGACTTCTTAAAAGAATATCATCTGTTATATAAAATGTATCTTGTATATCTCTTGCTGGATGATCTGGTGGTGTATTTAATTTATCAAAATTGTAAATAGCTTTCTCAACTTCTGGACCATCTGCTATTTCATATCCCATTCCTAAAAAGATTTCTTCGACTTCTTCTATAATTCTTGTTATCGGATGTAAAGAACCTCTAACTATTTTTTTACTTGGTTCTGTAACATCAATTGTCTCATTTTCTAATCGATTCAAAAGCTCTTGATTCTTAAATTCTTTTTCCTTTTCTTGAATTAAATTTTCAATTTCTTCTCTTGATGCATTTACCAAGCTTCCTATTACTGGTCTTTCTTCAGGAGATACTGCCCCCATTCCTCTTAAGATTAATGTTAATTCTCCCTTTTTACCTAAATATTTTACTCTTAACGCATTCAATTCTTTTAGGTCCTTAGAACCTGAAATTTCTTTTATAGAATCTTCTTTTATCTTTGCTATTTCTTCTTTCATAATTTGTCCTTTCCTTTCTTATATTGGTCTATATTCTCCTGTTTTTTTGTATTGACCATATTTTCTGTTAAATATAGAAGTTCTTTTTTCACTAACTTTTCTATTTTTTTCTGTAAGAAGTAATACTTTCCTATTTTTTCTTTTTTCCTTCAAATTACTGATATATTCTATTTTATCTTTAAAATTAATCTTCAAGATATATACGCCCCATTGATTTAAAAATAGGTCTGTTTCTACTTTTTTATTAGGAAACTCTAGTTTTGCTTCTTCTATACTTTTTATTAATTGGTCTTTTGTAAATGTTTTGGAATCAAAATAATATTCAATACATTTTCCTTCATGATTCATATTTATCAACATCCTTTATTAAATTTTACTTAAAATTTAAATCATTTTTCATCAAAAAAACCATCTCTCCCTATATTGTAATTAGGACGAAATGGCTATTTTTCCGTGGTACCACCTAAATTTATTAGTATGTTTTACTAACCTCGTTATAGTTTTAACGGTGCAACCGCCTTTTCCTACTATCATTTCAAAAAAGGACCCAAAAAGTGAAATTTCTATATACGATATTTAATGGTTTCCAGCCAATGACCATTTTCTCTTGTAAATATTTAAAATATATATACTTTGCTTTTTACTTGGTTTTGTCTTATTTTTCCTACGCATATTATTTTATCATAAATTGCGTTGTTTTTCAAGACGTTTTTCTATTTTTTTATGAATTTGTTTTCACAAATATAAAATAGACACTAAGATTATTTTTCACTTAATGTCTATTTTCGATTTATATTCCTAATATCATTTTTCTAATAAGAGAAATGTCATTCAAACTTATATTGCCATTATTATCTACGTCTGCTGCTTTTTCATATTCATCTGTTAAAGTTTCTAGTGCTAAATAATGTTTTCTTATCATAGACAAATCTGTAAGCTTTATTTCTCCATCACCATTCAAATCGCCCATCACAATGAGAGCATATTCTTTTCCCGTATCTGTTATCAACTTATATCCCGTTCCAATCATTTCATTATCTAGTACTTGATTCCCGGATAAATTGAAAACCGTATATCCTACTTCTGTAAAAATAGCTTTTTTAAATGTAGTCAACTCTGTTTCTGGTTGTATATTTTTTATGTAATAAGAATCCATATTTACATCATATTCTACAGAAGTTATAGTATCATCTATAGGAATGTCAATTGTAAATTCCACTTTTGTTTCATTACCTGCTTTATCTGTTGCAATTATAATATATTCACCATTTTCTGCTATCTCTTGTCCATTTTCATAGCCATTTATTTCTGTTCCATCTTTTATAAGTTGAACATCTTTTAAATTTTCATCTGTTATAACTGGTGTAACTGGGCTTTCATATTTTCCATCATTTTCTACTCCAGTAATAGTTGGTAATATTTTATCTATCCAATTAACAGTTGCTGTGGCTGTTCCTGTTGTATTTTGACTGTCTTCATATTCAAATACAAAGCTATCATTTGTTGTAAATGTATATGTATTTTTTTCATCATTATTGGTAATATGAACATCTTCTTTATTAAAATAAATTGTAGCAACAACATCTTTGTTAGTAAGATTTGTTTCACTATATTCAATTGTTGCAACAATTTCCTCTTCATTTTCCATGACAACAATTTTACAAGTTGCTTCTTTATCTCCATCTTCCGTTGTAACTGTAATCATAGTTTCTCCTGTTGAAATTGCCGTAACAAGTCCTTCCTGATTTACAGTTGCTATTTTTTCATCATCAGTTGACCAAATTAGCTTTTTATTCGTTGCATTTTCTGGTAATATTTCTGCAATTAATTGAACTGTTTCTCCTATTCTTATCGTCGTATTCGTAATATTAATAGAAATATTTTCAACAGGAACATCAGACGGTTCTTCTGGATTACTTGGTTCTGTTGGTATAGAATTACCACCCACAGATAACAATGATGTTTCATAATTTTCTAAAGCTTCTTTTAAATCTGCATTTACTCCATCATCCTCATCATCTTCTGATGTGAATTCCCATTTAAAATCTCCACCATTTAAACGGCCTGCATATTTTTCAACCTTTTCTTTTGCTTTCTCTGGTGTATCAGCTGTATATGTATACATGATATCAGATGTATCAAAATTATTATATGTATTTCCACCTTTTAAGGATGTAACACTTGATGGTACTGTTTCTGTCGCTGTGCTTACTTCATAAGCATCAAAATCTTCATGATTTTCTGTATATGCTATATATGACTTTTGTCCCACCATATAATTATTATATGCTTTTATCATTCCACCATCTTCACTTGAAAATGTACCACTTGTATCAGAACCTTGCATTGAAATCATCATTGGTTTTACACAGTTTCTAAAATAATTAGATTCTGCAAAAACGGAAGAACCTAAACATGCACCGATTCCATATTTAGCATTTCCATCATAGTAATTGTTATATACATGTGCAGAATAAAATCTACATCTTGGATGTCTTGAATCTGAATGATCATACCAATTGTGGTGATAAGTGATATATAACCCTTCTGTTGTATCTTCACTTAAGCCCAATAAGTTTACTTTTCCATTATCAAAAAAATGATTATATGAAAAAGTCACATATGTTGATTTCTTACAATCTAAAGCGCCATCTCCTTTAGCTTGGTCTGAATCTGAACCTGCCTCTCCATAAAAGAAATCACAATTATGCACCCATATATGATCATTTTCCTGTTGTAATCCAATGTTATCTCCTTCATCACTATCACTAAGCATAATAGCTAAGTTTCTAATTTCTATATTTGAAGCATTTTTTATTCTAATTCCATACCCATATGCGGTAGCATCTTCTCCTACACCTTCTATTGTCATTCCACATGATAATCTCTTAGAAGCACTATTTCCACTAATAACAATATCTCCTCCATCTAGTACAGAAGGATCTGTCACTTTTCCTATAATTCTAATATTTAGTGGTCTACTATCATACCCCTTTTTATACAAATCTAATATATTTTGTAATCCTTGTGCTTTTGTTGTTTCTCCTTTAGAATTTGTTACCACATCTAAAGAAACTGTATCTTTTGTTTCTTCTGTGACATATAGGACAACCGCATTTTGTTTCAATGTTCCGTTGGCATTATAGGCACCATTAGTTTCTCCATTAACCCATGCAAATCCAGTTCTATCATGAGTTTCAACTTGTATATCATTTGTTACTAACTGACTTTCTATATTTTCTTGTCCATTTATAATTGGTACTATTTTTAGTGTATAAGTTCCTTTTTCTAGTCCTAATACATCTACTCTCCAATAATCCCCTTCATATTTTCTAATTAATTCTGTATCGACTTGTGTATAAGCAGACTCTCCTTGCTCAGATTGCTTCACATATACATTATACCCTGTCGCTTCATCAATATTCTTCCACTCTGCATATGCTACCTCCAATCCTCCTCCAAAATTATTTATTGTGGTTGATTGTGCATTCCTATTTATCATTTTGCTACTTATGGTTTGTTTCATTGTTTGAATATCTTCCTTAAAACAGTCAGATAACGTTATGATAGCAATAATAATGCCCATGAATATTATGACATTTATTAATTTTATACTTTTTCTTTTTTTCATTTTTATTTATCACTTGCATGTTTATATTTAATATTTCTATTAATACATACATTCCTTTCTTATTCCTTTTCTATTTTATATTATCGAATCTCTATTTTTTTGTAAACTATTGAATTCTTTAAAAAACTCTTCTATAGATACATATTTCAAGCAATTTTATTTGTTTTACATTTTTGTTTCATTTATATTTCATCTATTTTACAAAAAAATTCTACTTTGATAAATATCTTCAAAGTAGATTTTTTTAGATTAGATTTATACTTATTTCTTTTTCTTTATTTACAAAATCTATGTCTTCCGATTGTAACCGTCATAGGTCTTGACCATATCCATTTGTTTGTCGCTGTTGATGGATTAAAATAATAAATTGCACCATAGCTAGGATCCCAACCATTTATGGCATCTTGTGCTGCTTTTTTGGCAGTGGAATCTGGTGATAAATTAATTTGTCCATCACTGACTGCATCAAAAGCACCTGATTGATAAATTACACCAGAAATTGTATTAGGAAAAGAACTACTTTTCACCCTATTCATAACTACTGCTCCAACTGCCACTTGACCTGTATATGGTTCACCTCTCGCTTCCCCATATATTAACCTTGCTAATAGGTTAACATTACTTGTATTACTAGAGGATAAGGAAGAACTTGAAGAAGAACTATATATTCCCATTGCCTTTAAGGTTGCTGGTCCTGCTATTCCATCTACTGTTAATCCATTCTTTCTTTGAAAATATCTAACAGCCTCTTGGGTTTGACTTCCATAAATCCCATCTATATTTCCATTATAATATCCCCATCTTTTTAATTTTGTTTGTATCTGTGTTACTTCATCTCCTCTTGATCCATATTTTGATAAAGCTTCCACTTCATTATTTTTCAAGAATACATAAAATATAATTCCTATAGCAATCAAAAATATACTAAAAATAACGATTAGCTTCTTTTTGCTTTTTACTCTCATATCTCATCACCTTTTATTACGAATATGTTATCGTTATTTTTAGCATTATTGGAATTTATTATACATTAAAAAATATATTTCCATAAAAATTTTTTATCTAGCATAATCTTCTTTTTGTAATCTTTTTTCTTTTTCATTTATAGAGACCTCTATCGGTTTAATAACATCTCTTGATTCATGATATTGAATCTCTTTACCAATTAAATCTCCCTTCTTCACTTGTTCATATATTTGACTTTCTGGATTATATAGATACCATACATTTTCTTTTTGTTTCTTTATGACAATAACACTTGCATTTCTTCTTCTTGCATTTTCTTCTATAAATCCTGGACACATTTCTATATATTTTCCTTTTTCGTCATCTGTTAAAATACTGGTTATTAATTTTACAAAATATTGTCTTGCCTCATCATTTCCCATTTTTCTATCTTTCACCACATTAATAATGCCTATATATTTCATAATAAATTCAAATTTTCTTTGTATCAATTCATCTGGTATATTTGTTCCAAAAAATTTCTCCATAAATTCTTTATCATTACATTCTTCTGACAGCATTTCAAATACTTCATTTGTGTATAATCCTCTATATGTAAAACCAAATTCATCATCCCATTGTTTTACTGTTTCCTCTGAAATCTCAGAAAATTGTTCTCCCTCATTTTGCTCATTCATTCTAATCAAATGATATGTTAGATCTTCTTCACCATCCATACTTTTCGCTTTCAACTTTTGGAAAACTCTACTTTGAGAAATACCAAAATTTCTTACCTTCATTCCAGCTTGAATCCTCATTAAATCAACTGGTAAATTAAAATAATAATATTTGCCATCTGCTTCAAAGCTCCCATCACAATGTGACAGTGGATTTCTATCATTTATGAAAAATAAATTCGCATTAATTCCTTCCTCTCTCATTAGCTCCACACAAGCTCTATTTATGTCTGTGCAAATAGCCTCACCATCACCGCGTTACTCCCTCTCTATATATTTCTATTTTATTCATAAACTCCTGCATGGTCATACTATCTGCATATGAATACGCTTCTTTATAAAAATAAATTTGTCCTAATCTTCTATAAATATAATATGCCTTTTTCTCTTTAGGCATCTTGCCATTTTTCTCTTCGTATTCTCGTATTTCAGCCTTTATTTTATCTGCTTGTTTTCTTTCATATTGGTTCATTATATTTCCTTTCCTCATTACAAATTAACAATATCTGCATAATATAGATTCTAATCCGATTTGTAAATCAATTAAGCCAATTTTATAATGATAATCTAAATCTCTTAAGCTTTGTAAAATATCTTTTAATTCTTTCTCCTTAAAATATTTAGCTTGTGTTTTATATTTATTTACTAGAAATGTTTGATTTGGTTTCAAATTTAAACTTGTAATCATATCCTGATTATTTTTAACGGCTATTTTAGTAAGATATAATTTTCTAAAATGGTTATATAATGTAATTAATATTTTTTGTATTGGCTCTTTAGCATATATTAAATTATTCAATACCTGTAAAGCTTTATTGGTTTCTTTCTTTCCTAAATTATCCGTTAAGTCAAATATAACACTCTCTAATTTTTTGATGCACAACTTATCAATATCCTCTTTTTTGATAGTTCCATTTTCTCCTACATATTCAATTAATTTCCTAATTTCATTAATTAGTTCTTGCATATTTGTACCACAAGACTCTATAAAATATCTTATATCTACATCTGCTATATTGACTTTATAACCATGGCAAATTGCCTTTATTCTTCTTTCTATTTGAATCGGTTTTTGATATTCAAAATAGCAAACCTCTCCTATTTTTTCTATCGTTTTATATAATTTACTCTTATTATCTATATCCTCTTCTATAAAAACTAGAACAATACTTTCTTTTATAATTGCAAAATTAGCCTCTAAATATTCTGCTAACCTATTTCTTATTTTTTCAAGCTCAGCATTTTTTCGTTTTCCTTCTTTTTTTAGTATCCCTGAATTTCTTGCTATAATTAATTTTTTTTCATAGCCAAAAGCTGGTGTTTCTATATCTGATACAATTTCCCAAATATTTGTATCATCAATTGGAATATAATTAATACCTTTTACACATTCACCAAATAACTTTTTTATTTTCTTTAATGAATTTTCTAATAAAAATAACTCTTCACCATATAGCAAATAGATACTTTTTAAAATTCCATTATTCAATTCTTTTTCTAATTCTTCTATTTTTACCATAAAGGCCTCCATTTGAGTTATATATTTTCATTTTTTAATTATAACTTTTGTGCAAATTTAGAAGAATGTGCATGACAGATGGCCATTGCCATACTATCTGTCACATCATCTAGTTTGGGTAATTTTTCTTCATTTAAAATCATTTTTACCATTCTCTGCACTTGAATTTTATCTGCTCTACCATATCCTGTCACTGCCTGCTTTACTTGTAATGGTGTATATTCATATATATTCAAATTATTTTGTCTTGCCGTTACTAATATAACACCTCTTGCTTGTGCTACATTTATAGCTGTTTTTGCATTGTTATTGAAAAATAATTCTTCTATTGCCATTGCATCTGGTTGGTATGTTTTAATAATATTATCTAAATCTTTATTAATTTTTTCTAACCTTAATGGAAATGAAGTATGTGCTTCTGTTAATATTGCACCAGAAGTTTCTAAATGAAATTTATTTCCTATATAATCAATAATACTATATCCTGTTATTGCAAACCCAGGATCAATTCCTAATATTCTCATAATTATCTCCTCTTCTTTCGAATTTCTGTTCACATTATACCATACTTTTTTTAAAATTCAACTATATTTTTATAACAATTATCTAAATAATGTCCCATTGGGGACGTTTCCTTTTGGGACATTTTTTATATAAAATTAACAAAAAAACAAATATATTAAATTTTTTTATCTATCATGTGATTATCAAATGCTGTATAAAATTTAATATATTTGCTCTAATTTAAATTCTTTAGAATGTTTCAAACTTAATGGGACATAATAATTCTAAATACTTCTGCTACACTCCAAGCTTGTGCAATTGCCCCTTTTGGTAATTGTGGTTTTACAGAATCATACATTTCTGATATGCTTCCAATACAACCGTTTTCATTAATTTCTTTCTTGAAGGTTTTATTTGTCTTCTCTACAAATTTTTCTATTTTACTTTCTAACACTTCTCTCTCTTCATTTTTTGCCTTATCCTTCATATTAACAAGTGCATTGTAATATAAACCTAATAACCATACCCATGTAATTCCTTGATGGTAACTACTATCTCTTTTAAAACTATCTCCTTCATAAACTTCTACATAGTTTTCTTCCCCTTTGGCTAATGTTTTTAATCCATAAGGATTTAATAATTTCTTTTCCACAACACTTATCATATTTTTGGCCATTTCTGAGTCTACATCTATTATAGGATATGTCAAGCTTAAGGCAAATAACTGATTTGGTCTTATTTTACTATCTCCTAATACATCATATAGACATTTTGTTTTTGGATTATAGAATTTTTCTTCAAATGCCTCTTTACATTTTTTGGCTAAATCTTTATATTTCTTTATTTGTAGCAAATCACCAATTTTCAAAGTTAAATTTGCCATAATCATATTTGCATTATACCACATGGCATTAATCTCAACCGCTTTTCCATTTCTTGGAGTAACAGCCATATTTCCTACTTTTGCATCCATCCAAGTATTTTGTGTATCCTCTGTACCTGAAACGATTAACCCATCTCTATCTAAATAGATATTATTTCCATCAACATTATTACCTTCTACATAGTTCTTAATAATATCTTCCATTTTAGGATACATTTTTTCTTTAACAAATTTATAATCCTTCGTATATTCTAAATATTTTTGAACTTGCTCAAACAGTAATAAAGATGCATCTACACTATTATATAGTGGTCTACTATCATATCCGGAATATCCATTTGGTACTAATCCATATTTTATATCTCTTACCATAGTTAATAAGACTTCTCTTGCAATATCATATTTTTTGGTAACTAATAGTAAGCCTTCAAAAGCAATTAAAGAATCTCTTCCCCAATCTAAAAACCATGGATAACCTGCAATAATGGTATGCAACCTAAAGTTTGGTCTATATACAATAAAATTATCAATTGCTTTTAAATATGTTTTGATTAGTTCATCTTCATTCAATTCTTTTTTCGTTTTTCCTTCTTTATTAGAAATTAATTCTGTTTTTTCTATTTCTTGATCAATTCTATAAACTTCTTTTTCTAATATTTCTTTAGCATCCTTTTCTTCTATATTTTCTTCCAAAGAACATATAAATGAAATTTCTTTTTCCTCATTTGCTTTTATTTCAACTTCATAAACACCTGGAACTGCATGATTTTCCTCTGGATAAAATCCTCTTTTTTCTTCTTCAACATAAAACATATGCTCAAAATTATCATTTTCATGAGGTATATAAGTTCCTTCTGATAAGTTCATATATATTGGTGTTTGTGATTTATCATCTATTACTACTTTTATTTTTGTTCCATTTACTTGTTGTTTTACATCAAAATGATGTCCTGTATTCATTGTATGGAAATCTCTGAAATTCATAATTGGTGCTAATGTTAATTTTGATTTATATCTTCCATTTTTGATTTTATAATATACACCAACTGTATTTTCATTATATTCCATACAAATACTTTTTTCGATTTCTATTCCTTGCACTTTATATTTAAAAGTAGGATAATAATCTTTTTCAAATTCTTCTTGATATTGGTATCCATGAGAAATATATGATTCACATATATTGGTATATAAATCATATTGTTTTCCTCTCACTTCAATAGACTCATCTAATTTAGATAAAATCACGTATCGATTTGCTGGTGGATTTAATGGTGCAATTAATAGCCCATGGTATTTTCTGGTATTTGCTTCAATAATGGTAGAGGAAGCAAATCCTCCGATTCCATTTGTGATTAACCATTCTTTTGTGATTCCTGTTTCTAATTCTAAACTTTCCTTTGTAAATTTCATAATATCCTCCGTATTCTATTTATTTTCTATAATTACTTTCATTTAATGTTTTCATCATTTCTTCTCTTAATTCTGCTTTTGTTTTCATTCTTCTGCCTCTTCCTCTTGCACTTTTTGGTTTTGTTGTTTTACTTTCTTCATTTTCACTTCTATGATTTGTTTTATTTGCTTTTCTTTTCATATTTTCTTTTTCTGTCTTCACTCTTGCTTTCTCATCAGCCTGTTTTATAGAGGCAATTCTTTCACTATATTTATTACTAAATTTACTTTTTCCTCTTACATGTTTTTCATGTGATTTTTTACCATTTTTATTTCTTTTTTCCATTGCTTTTTTCTTTTTATTAATTCGCTTTTCCTCTTGTAATTTTGTATTTAACATTAAATACTGTGGATCATTTTGTTTATCTTGATATTTTAAATCATCACAGATTAGTTCTATAATAGATGCTGCAACTAAGTTTGGATCATGTCTAATGAATTCGCCATCTACCATAGATAAATTTCTTTGTAAGAACTTGATACCTTTTACTTTATCTACATCTTGCTCTACAATATCTTGTCCTTCTAAATTATATTTTTTAATAAACTCTGGAATGATTTCTCCTGTATCATAAATACAATAATCAATCATACCTTGTCCACAATGCTCTATAATCGCATTAATATGATCTGCTACACTATAATTATCTGTTTGTCCTGGTTCTGTCATAATATTGCTAATATATACTTTTATAGCTGTACTTTCCTTTACAGCTTTATTAACACCATTAACTAAAAGATTTGGTATGACGTTTGTATACAAGCTTCCTGGTCCTATAATAATACAATCTGCTGCTTTGATAGCTTCAACAACACCTGGTGCTGGTTTGCAATTTGCTGGACTAATCGTAATTCTATTAATCTTTGTTAACTTTTCAGAAACCACTTCTGGTATTCTTGATCTTTCCTCTACAATATACCCATTTGCCAATTCTGCTACAATTTTCATTTCATCTAATGTAACTGGTATAACTTTTCCTACCATATTAATGACTTCATTACTCTTTATAATAGAATCCTCAAAGTTTCCATTGATTTCCTTCATTGCTAAAAAATATATATCTGAAAAATCTAAACCTCTTAATCTTCCACTTTGAAACTCATGGTTAAATAATTTTTGTACTTGTTCATCTTTTTTAGCCAATGCTACTATACTATCCTTTATATCTGCTAGTGGTAAAGTTTGTAATTCTCTTCTTGAATTTGTAATAGCCTCACCATAATCTGATACAGTTACAATTGCTGTTAAATTACTTGTATAGTTTTTTAATCCTGAAAGAACTGTATTTAATCCTGTTCCTCCACCTATTACAACAATATTAGGTCCTTTATCATATACCGTCTTATTAAAGATTAATGAATTGATATTGACATTTTTTTTGTTTTCCATTCTTTCATCTGTAGATTCTATCAATACCTCTAAAGTTCTTTTATTGATATATACTAATCCTACAACAATTGCGACAAATCCTACAACAAATATAGCAACAACTTTTCCTACCTCTTGAAAAGATATTTCTCTCATGACCAATATTTCTGCAATTCCATAACAACATAGTATAATTCCTATCAAAATTAAGAATATCCATCTCTTCATCTTTGTACTTGATTTAAACCAATGCATAAAACCATTCATCTTAATTCTCTCCCATAATCTCAATCTCTAATTCTATCTTCTTATTAAATTTTTCTTCTACTTTGTATTTTACATATTCAATTAATTCTAATATATCTTTTGCAGTTGCATTTCCTTTGTTTATAATAAAGCCTGCATGTTTGCTAGAAACCTCTGCTCCTCCAATAGAATATCCTTTTAATCCCGCTTCATCAATTAATTTGGCTGTGATAAAATCTGCTCCTCTTTTAAATGTACTACCTGCACTTGGATATTCAATTGGTTGTTTTTCCTTCCTATAGTTTGCGTATTCCTCCATTTTTTCTTTTATATCTTTTTCATTACCTTTTTGAAATTCCATACGAACTTCTAATACAATATATGATTTCTCTTTTAACATACTGCTTCTATATTCAAAATGCATATCCTCATTTTCAAATTGTTTTATGTTTCCATCATAATGCATACAAGTAACAGAACTTACAATATCTTTAAATTCTTTTCCATGAGCACCTGCATTCATCCTAACTGCCCCGCCAATGGTTCCTGGTATTCCAGATAACTCTTCAAACCCTGTTAATTCATTTTTTAAAAGTAAATGTCCTAAAATAGATATTTTAATCCCTGCTCCAATATTGGCAAAAACCTTTCCATCTAAATTCATCATTTCAATTTTGTTAAATCTGATATTTAAGACAATACCTTTTATTCCTCCATCTAACACCAATACATTACTACCATTTCCTAACACAGTGATAGCTATATGATGATCTTTTGCAAATTTCAATATCGTTCTTAAATGTTGTATATCGTCAATCTTTATATAACATTCCGCAGGTCCGCCTACTTTAAAAGTAGTATGCTCTGACATTGGTTCATCAAATAATATATTTTCTTTTGAAATACCTAACTGTAATATTTGTTTTTTTAATTCTTCTGTCATGACACTCCTCCTTTTAATTTGCTTCCTTTGCATAGATATATAAAGGCTTTCCTGTGCCTGTTAATTTTGTCGTATAATTAATCACTTCTCCTGTTTCATAATTTACAATATATGCATCTTCTGAATTGGTAATACCTAAAGCTTCTAATCCCCCATTTTCAGTTGATAAGAAATAATAGTGGTTATTATCACTATCCTTTTTACTAATTTCTTCCTCTCCAGAAGCCTTATTGTCATTGATTTCTTCTATGACCTCTTCTAAATTAATGCCAGCTGTTGCCATCGTTTCTCCTGGATAATCCTCTTGTGTTAAATCTGCTTTTGTTTTTCTTTGCAATATAGCATTTTGAACCATTGCCAATTCACTTAGCATAGCATCCTCTTTAGATTCTTTTATTCCCTCTTTACCAATATTCACAGTTATACTAGCTAATATAATTAAGACAACAATTGTAATAACCAATGCTAATAAAGTAATTCCTTTTTCACTATTTATCACTTTTTTATTCAAATTTTTCATCGTCTTTCTCCTTTGTTAAATTCTTTATTACTATATCATTTTTTCAGTTGAATTACAAGTTTTATGCATAATTATTTTACTATTCCATATAAATCTTATTAGAGTTTTGTTTTATCTACATTATTTTTACCAAAACCCTTTATTTTTTCCATATTTTGTAGTATAATATATATAGTGTGAGTTATAAAGGAGGATTTATTTATGTGGCAATTTTGGTTAATCGCTTCAGGAATATTTTTTGTTGCAGAAATTATCACAACTGGTTTTCTAGTATTCTGGTTGGGTATTGCAGGTTTAATCACAATGTGTGTTAGCTTTTTTACAGATAACTTAATGATTCAAGCAACCATTTTTGTTATTCTATCTGCTGTTTTAATTTTAGCCACCAAACCATTTGTTAAGAAATTTGTTAATAAAAAAGAAAATACTGAAAAAACAAATGCCTTTTCTATTATTGGAAAAAAAGCAATTGTTATTAAAGATATTGATTCTATCAATGGTGTTGGTCAAATAAAAGTAGATGGTGAAGTATGGTCTGCTGAAGGAATTAATGGTTCTAATATTGAGAAGGGTACTGAAGTAGAAGTAACTGAAATTGATGGTGTTAGAGCAATTGTTTCACCAATCACAACAAAATAGTTTATATAATTTAAAATAAAAATTAAGGATGTTAAAAAAGGAGGAAGTTTTATGTTTTTTTTAGGAATCTTACTTGTTATCATCTTAGTGATAGCATTTATGTCAATAAAAATCGTTAAACAATCTGAGGTATATATCATTGAAAGATTAGGTAAATTTTATAAGGTTGCAGACGCTGGTCTTACAATTATCATTCCATTTTTTGATCATGTAAGAAGTGTTGTAAGTTTAAAACAACAAACAATGGATATCCCACCTCAAAGTGTTATTACAAAAGATAATGTTACAATCACAATTGACACAGTTGTGTTTTATCAAATAACAGACCCTGCAAAAGCAGTTTATGAAATTCAAAGCTTAAAGAAAGGTATCGAATACCTAGCTATTACAACTATCCGTGATATCATTGGTAAAATGGACTTAGATGAAACCTTTAGTTCAAGAGATGGTATTAATACAAAATTAAGAACTGTTCTTGATGAAGCAACTGATAGATGGGGATGTAAAATTGATAGAGTGGAAATTAAAGATATTGAGCCACCAGCTGATGTTAGAGATGCGATGGAAAAAGAAATGAATGCTGAAAGAAATAAAAGAGCTTTAATCCTAGAAGCTGAAGCACAAAGACAATCTGCTATTACGATTGCAGAAGGTAAAAAACAAGCAGCTATACTAGAAGCTGAAGCTGATAAAGAATCTCAAATTAGAAGAGCTGTCGGTGAAGCACAAGCAATCAAAGAAGTAGCAGACGCGAAAGCACAAGAAATTCAAAGAGTTTATGACGCTATCAAAAAATCTGATCCTGATGAAAAATTAGTTCAATTAAAATCTTTAGAGGCTCTAGAAAAAGTTGCTGAGGGTGAAGCAAATAAAGTATTTATTCCATTTGAAGCAACCAGTGCTTTAGGTAGCTTAGGTGCTATTAAAGAAGTTATGACAGAAGATGTTAAAAAAGCAAAAACCAAAAAAGTTGAAGATAAATAAAACCAAATTCAGAAAATAAAAAAATCCAGTGAAAACTGGATTTTTCTTTTTTCCCTAATATTTAATTTGAAGTCCATCTTAACATGCGAATATCATTATATTTACTAAGTACTTCCTTGTATTTATCATACTCCTCTTCCCATAATTCATCTGGCACTTTATCAAAAGCTTTGAATATTTTTTCTGCCTCTGTCAAATATATAATTTGTTCTTGTGGTGTCATTCTTTCGTATTGTTTTGCAAACATATATAATTTATCCAACATCTGGTTTGCTTCCACAAATCCCCAGAAATCTTTTACCTTCATTCCAAACATTTTTATCTGAATAACTGCATACGCAACAAGTGCAAATATTATAAGTATGAGTATATATATTACTGTAAGCACTGCCATATTTATTATCACCTCTTAATTTGCTTTTGTACTTAACTATTATATCATATATAAATTGTTTTTGTAAATACTTTCTTCTTGATTCCTCTCTTCCCTGCTTATTCATGTCAATAATTTTTGAATATTTCACTAAAAAATAGCTTTATTTTATTAGCGAATATTTCACCATATGTACAATCTT